>JAPHRJ010000140.1 GCA_026196045.1 Gammaproteobacteria bacterium | reverse complement strand
GATGGTATAACTACATGAACTCATTTAGAAATCGATGCTAGGTGCTGGGTCAACTATTAACTGCAAAAATCGCCAAAAGTGGATCGATCGAATATGCAATCAACAATAACGGATTTATGAGATAAAACTTGAATATTGCTAATACTTGCACTATAGTGCAAGTATGCAACTGATAAATATCAAAGCTGAGGATTTGGTCCAGGCATTAGCCGATAACACACGTTTGAGAATTATCCGTCTCATGGTGACAACCCATGAAGAGGTGTGTTTATGTGAATTGGTAGATAGCCTGCAAGAACCCGCGTATAAACTATCACGCCATATAAAAATTCTGCGTCAAGCTGGACTCTTATCATCTCAAAAAGATGGTCGCTGGGTTTATCATCGCCTTGTATCAGGTCCATCCTACCTTGAATCGTTGTATAAGTTTGTACAAGAACTCCCGGATACGAATCAGGTTTATCACAGGGATAGGACACATTTCCAGGAACGTATGGCGTTACGCGAAAATGGGCGTTGTCAGATAGGTATTTTGTCTGAAGAATTAAAAGTTGATAATAAATAAAATGGCCAAGGAAACTAATAGAGCATCTGTGAACGTTCGATTTATCGTTTCGGTATTTATTATTTCTCTTATGACGCTGAACATTGCGTGGGCCACGGATGAATGTGCCATCATTAATCCAGTAAAGTCTAATGTCCTTTTATTTGAAGTTGATAACCAAGATTCAGTAGATCTTTTATACGGAAATAATTGTGATGATTGGTGTCAGGGCTGGATGAATATTCTAGCTTTACAATATAGCTGTGATACAGCCGGTTATACATTGGATAACACTAATTCAAGCTTTATTGTCTTTTCATATTACTCACTTCCAATACCGCCACCATTCCACCCTCCTATCATCTAATTCTATTTAGCAAGAATACATATTAGTGTATGTATTTTCATTAAGTGGCGATATTGCCTAGCCATTTTACATCTACAGTCTCTAAACAGATCAAAAGATCTTATATCCATTGATAACCCATAAATTGGGTGGAGGATAAAAAAATGATTCGTATCTGGTTAATTATTATTTTACTCGTGTGGGTGAGAGCAAGTTTTTCTGGTGATAACAATGTCCAAAAGCTTCCAATCTTTGATGTGGGTTCTGTACCGGAAAAAATATTGTTGAACTATCCATTGGGCGTTATCGATATGAAGACTGCCTATGCTCATCATGGAGAACCTGAAAAACAGATGCTGTTAGCTAATGGTAAAGAAGGTTGGGTGTATAGTATTGGTTATAAAAAGAAACAGGCAATCATAAAGCCATCGCCAAATAAGTATAAAACTGTAGATGTCACCGACTGGGAGGCAGGTATACGTAATTTTACTCTTGTATTTGATAAGGAGATAGTCACAGATGTGATCTATAAAGATGACGGTCCTGGTATTGGTGTTACAGCTATGGAACTTCAGTACCAAAGGCCTGAAGTCAGATCAGGTCATTAGTTTCTGATTCTGGATTGAATATCTATGCATTTTATTAATTTTAAACACTAAACCTTATTGAGGTAAAACACATGATAACGGAATATGGTTTTGGTAAGACTATTTCTACGAGTTTTGAGCATGCAATCGATGTAGTGACAGATGCACTTAAAAAAGAAGGTTTTGGTGTGTTAACTAAGATCGATGTGCAAGCCACATTGAAAAATAAACTTGATCAGGATATAGCTCCATATCACATATTAGGAGCCTGTAACCCGCCACTTGCCCATCAAGCACTTTCGGAAGAACCTTCTATAGGATTGTTGCTGCCATGCAATGTTGTAATTCGACAGCAAGATGTCGACTCAGTCTATGTAGAGTTTATGGACCCAAAGGCGGTTCTTAGCCTGGTAAATAACCCAGCTATACATTTGTTAGCAAAGGATGTTCGTGAACGCCTTGATCGAGTGTGCAAAGCATTATGAGCTGATGGAATATTGACATTGGAATCCGAAATATTAACAGAATGAGTGAGAAGCGTAACGTATTTATAGTATTTAAGTTAATACTTAGTGATTTGAATACAATTATATAAGGAGAAGTAACTATGAAGGTTATTAACAATAAATCTGTCAAAAGATTGTCTTTTGTTATTGCGATTATTGGTCTTGTGGGTAGTGCAGGTCATGCAGTTGCACATGGTATGATGGGGATGGGACAAGAATCAATGAATATGGGCAGATATAATGATAGATGTCCAGATATGATGGATGAGAATATGATGAATAATATGAATCCAGGGATGGTAAGTCGTCACAGAATGGTGGGTCCAAATTCTGGAATGGGAATGAGGGATGATTATCGTTCTATGTCGGCGCTTAATTTGAACGAACAACAAGAGCAAAAAATACTGGATATTCAAGATGAGTGGCGAAAAAATCGTTGGCAACTTATGGGGCAGTTGAATGATGAACGTATCAAACTTCGTCAACTTTATAATTCTGATAAACGTGACGCAGATAAAATTGATGCACAACAACAACGGATCTTTGATTTACAGCGCAAGTTAAAAAGAGAATCAATCGACATACAGAATCGAATGGATGTTGTCCTGGCTCCAGAGCAAAAAGACAGAATTCGTAGCTACGGTGGATGGAGTGGAATAATGAGGTGGTGATAAAAACTTGGTACGGCAGTTCATTTTAGGATGAACTGCCTAGTTACACGATCTATAATTTAGGTGTTTTTTATGTATGATTATTTTCCATTCTGCAATATGCCATACGGACTGGGTTGGCCAGGTATGATTTTATTTTGGTTGCTAATTATTATCTGTATTATTTTAATTGTGCGCTGGCTGACTGTTAAGGGCGTATCAGGGAATGATATGGGTATAACATCGACACATACAAGAACTTCGGTGGATATTCTTAATGAACGCTATGCTAAGGGGGAAATAGATAGAGAAGAATTTCTTCAACGGCTTAATGATCTACGTAAGGGGTGAATCATATTGATGATTATATTGGATGATGTTTTTCTATAATAGAATTATTATTTTGGAGTTAAAATAGTGTCTGGCTGTGGATGCGGCAATATTGAGATAACAAATAAAGAGCAAAAGAATGTATTGGTTGTTTTATTGGCGATTAATGCATTTATGTTTGTTTTTGAAGTCAGTGTTGGTTGGTATGCACAGTCAACAGGATTAATTGCTGACTCTTTTGATATGTTTGCAGATGCTGTTGTCTATGGTATAGCAATATATGCTATTGGTAAAAGTATACAGGAAAAATCTAGAGCAGCCCTTTTGAGTGGCTGGTTTCAATGTGCTTTAGCCATTTTTATAATTACGGATGTTGCTCGCCGTGTGTTTGTTGGTAGTGAGCCTGTTTCGGTTTTGATGTTGGTTGTTGGTATTATTGCACTTATAGCAAACATTAGTTGCCTGGTTTTAATTAATAAGCACAAAGATGGTGAAGTGCATATGAGAGCCAGTTGGATATTTTCTAAAAATGATGTGATTGCTAATATCGGTGTGATTTTTGGAGGAGTATTAGTATGGTTGTTTGGCTCCCGCTGGCCTGATTTGATTGTTGGTAGTTTGATTGCGTTGATTATTTTAAATGGTGCACGATGCATCATTATTGAGGCAAATAAAGAACTTGATAATTCAAAATATATGTAACAGAAGTCAATGCTTAATCAAAATTACTGTGACTTATTTTTATGTGGGAGATATGTAGGTATAGAGCGTGAATTTATTTAATCGATTTAATATTATTATAACAATATTGTTCCTGGTAATAAGTATTGATCATACAACAAAATTTATTGCGAAAAACTATTTGATTTACAATGAATTAAACTCATATCTTTTTGGTGTCCTTCACTTAGTATATACAAGCAACTATGGCGCCTTTCTTAGCCTAGGCAACACCTTATCTCCTGAAGTGCGATTTTGGTTATTGCAAATTCTTGTGGGAATCGTCCTGTTTGGAATGTTTGTTTATGCTATCTATTTCAAAAAATATGTATTTACACGTATATCGGGTCTTTCACTAATAATAGGTGGAGGTAGTAGTAATCTTCTAGACCGGATTATGAACGACGGTGCCGTTGTGGATTTTTTAAGTATTGGAATTGGAACTGTTAGAACTGGCATATTTAATGTTTCTGATATATGTATACTATTAGGTATGTTCCTGATTTTGGTATATGAAGTTAAAAGTGAATCTTCAAAGTTAAGGGTTGCTGATAGGAAATAATAATTTAATGTTCTTGTTAGATTACAGGTTGGTTCCTTTAGACATATGATCTAGAAAGGTTTTATCATGTATATATACTAGGTAAAGAATTTAGAAATAAATCGCTATAAAAATACATGAGTCAGATCATGTCTGAATAACAGGTATTGAATTGCACCTTCAATTGACCCACTTTAACGGGTTATTGCAGTTAATAATTGATCCGCTTAATAACTGAAAGGATTCTATGGTTTCAATAACTTAGCCAGACTGATGCGATCCAAAATTAAATGCAAATAGAGGGTTAAATTAGAATACAATTCAACAATGCAGGCAATAATTGTTGACAGAAAGTAGGCGTTTCTTTTACGCTTGTTGAATATGAAAATATTATTGATCCACATACTATTATTGGCCAACCTCGGTTCAGGTGTGGCATTTGCCTGGGATACTCATCCTGAGGCCATAGCGGGTCATGATGAAGTCGTGCTCGAGTTGTTGGGTGGAGATGACCACTCGCACCCAGATGGTGATTTACATCACAACGACCACTGTTGTCATGGCGCCGCACATATGATGTGTCTTTTTAATGGAGTAACCTCAGACAATATAACGGTATCTCAAGATTATAATTTGTATTTGGCATCAGCCATTCCCCTGCTTTATACCTCACAACTTTTAAGACCACCCACCGTTTAGTCCTTCTTGTTTCCTATGTATGTCGCTGAATGTATTTTGGTGGCATGTGCTTTATTGCAATTGAAGGATATACATCATGTTTTTAAGCCGTGTTTTATGCACGTGTGTATGTGTCTGTATGACATTGCCTGCCTGGGCGGTTATTTCGCCGGATAATCAACTGGCATCATTGTCTATCAGTACTAACACTGCGCGAAAAGTAGATTTAACGTTACAGTCATTTGTTAAATCAGTATGGAAAGAAAGTCCAACTGTACAGGGAGCACAAGCTGCTGTTGAGGCTGCGAGGTCACGTGCTAAAGGTGCCACCCAACCACTTCATAACCCAACATTGGAGCTTGAAGCCGAACGTACAGATATAAACACTGCGACGATTGGTTTAAGTCAGACGTTTGATTGGAGTGACAAACAGGAAGCTCTAACCCTTATTGCTGATCAAGAAGTACAGGCTACCATGGCCGAATTAGTCGTTACCCGGCAACGTGTTGCTATCGAAGTGTTGAATACCCTGGTTCGCTATTTCACGGCCAGGGAGATACAAGCTTTGGCCTTACGTCGTAGTCAGTTGATGAAAGGGTTTATTGGTACCGTGAAGCAACGTCGAGCTGCGGGTGATATGAATGCGCTGGATGTTACATTAGCCCAGGTTGCTTATAGTGAAGCCTTGATGGCTCAGGCAGCAAATGAGAGTGAGCTGGCTGAAGCCGAAGCTGACTTACAGGCAGTTACTGGTCTAGATAGATCACGTTGGCCGCAATTACCCATGGAACTAGCTTCGCCACCAACTGGTGTTGATCCTACATTACTTGAATCATTGCCTGATCTGGCCATGCTTCGAAGTCGCATGGAAATAGCGAAGGCTCGTATTAAATTGGCTAAGCGTGAAGGTAATATCGATCCCACGATTGGTATTAAGGCGGGCCGTGAAGATACAGAGTCGCTAGTTGGTCTTAGCATAGAAATACCTTTGTTTATTCGAAACAACTATAAAGCATCCGTACAAGCGGCTTCACATGATGCCGTTGCTGAAGAGCAGGCATACCGTGACGCCTATCGGCGCTCCAATGCTCGCCTTTCAGGTGCGCTTGGTCGTTACAAAAATACGACTCGTGCGTGGCGTGCTTGGGTAACCACGGGTCAAAAAGCTCATCAAGAACAGATGGGATTATTAAAGCAAATGTGGCAGGCAGGTGAATTGAATGCCACAGATTTTCTTATCCAGGCTAAACAAAACCTCGATACCCAAGTTGCTGCAAGTGTCTTAATGGGCGAGGTATGGCAATCGGCAATAACTTGGTTTGAAGCTTCTGGCCAAGTTGAGCATTGGTTAGGACTGAAAAATAGTCCGCTGCTAAAAGATTCCGGAGAACAACGATGATTAAAACTATTTTCTTATATTGGGTGTTAATGTTTACTGGCACATCACTGGTTTATGCACAAGAGCAGAATCATGACCATGATGAAGAAATGACTCGTGAGATCTCAGTTCAAAGTAGTGCTGATGATCATAATGATAAGGATGATGACCACAAAGAACATGCCGATGATCATGGTGATCACGATGATGAACATATGACTAAAGAAGACTCTCATGATGACCATGATGGTCATGAAGAAGAGTCAAATGATGCTGAATTGAGTATTGAACAACGCCGTGCAGCAGGCATTAAAACTATGATCGCAAAGCATCAATCACTCGGTGAAGCAGTTACGGCACCTGGTGAAGTGACGCTTAATGCCTATCGTTCTACAAAAGTAACACCACGCATCGCCGCACAAGTAATGAAGCGACATGTTCATTTGGGTGATCACGTTAAAAAAGGTCAGCCTTTGGTCACGTTATCTAGTGTGGAAATGGCTGAAGCTCAAGGTGCCTTAATGGAAGCCAGCGTGGAATTACGTAGAGTGAAAAAGTTAGGCCGTAAAGTTGTTTCCGAGAAACGCTTTGTTGCGGCTCATATCAGTTTTCAACAGGCCTACGCTAGAGTGCAGGCATACGGTATGACGGACTTGCAGATCAAGAAATTACTTAAACAGAATGATGCTAAAGCCACAGGTGAGTTTGTGCTTGTGTCATCGCAGACTGGCACGGTTATTAACGATGATTTTATCCTTGGTGAGATTGTTGAGCCAGGACACGTCTTATTTGATGTGAGTGATGAAAGTCTACTTTGGGTAGAAGCACGTCTGACACCAGAAGCTGCTGGCAATATTGCTATTGGTGCGCCGGCTCGTGTCAGAGTGGGTAAAAAATGGTTAACCGGTAAAGTAATACAGTCCCGGCATACATTGGATGAAACAACCCGTACGCTTGCTTTACATGTGGAGGTAGCGAATACCGACGATACACTTCATCCAGGTCAGTTTGTCACAGTTGTAATTGAAGGCAAGAATAAACAGGAAGGTATCGTTGTCCCTTTGGAGGCCGTATTACGAGGGGCTGATGGTGATTGGCAGGTATTTGTACAAACCGCACCTAATCGTTTTGAACCACAGGAAGTCGACGTACTGTACTCAGTAGGCAACCAGGCCATGATTCAAGGTATTAAGGAAGGGACCTCCTTGGTGAGCCAAGGGGCTTTTTTTGTTCAATCTGAAATCGCTAAGAGCGGTTTTGAAGTACACAATCACTAAGGGAGATGAATGATGTTGAATAAACTCATCGACCTAGGTGTCGAGAATCGTTTATTAGTCGTATTAGCGTTGATTGCTTCTGTTATTGGTGGAGCCTTAGTTCTTCCAAGACTTAATCTTGATGCTTTCCCTGATGTGACGAATGTACAAGTTCAGATCAATACCGAAGCACAGGGTCTGGCCGCTGAGGAAGTTGAGCAGTTGATCACTTTCCCGATTGAAGCTGTGATGTATGCGCTTCCCGATGTAGAAGAAGTGCGATCAATCTCTAAGACAGGTTTGTCAGTCATTACAGTGGTGTTCAAGGAAGGGACTGATATTTATTTTGCGCGCCAATTGGTATTTGAACGATTACAAGCCGCGCGAGAACAGATCCCTGATGGTATAGGTACGCCAGAAATGGGACCAAATACTTCAGGTCTTGGTCAAGTTTATCAATATTTTTTGCGCACTAATGATCCCCAAAAATACGACACGATCACATTACGCAGCCTTAACGATTGGGTTGTTAAATTGTTACTGATGCCGGTAGAGGGTGTGACAGATGTACTCTCATTTGGTGGGGATGTACGTCAGTACCAGGTACAGCTTAATCCACAACGATTACTGGCCTATGGTTTAACAGGCGATGATATCTCAGAAGCTATCGAGGCTAACAATCGTAATGCTGGTGGTTGGTATCTGGATCGAGGTGCTGAGCAACTAGTCATTCGTGGTGTTGGCTGGGTGCGTAGCGGAAAAGATGGATTAAGGGATATTGGGAACATACCATTGCTAGATGTTGATGGGGTATCCGTGCATGTCAAAGATGTGGCAAGAGTAGAGTTTGGTCCTGAGATACGCCAGGGTGCCGTGACCATCACAAAACGTGATGAGAACGGTAAGCCCAAGTCAGAAGGTGAAGTCGTTGCAGGTATTGTGCTTAAGCGTATGGGGGCAAATACCAAAGCAACCATCGATGGCATCAAACACAATTTACAAGCAATTGAAACCGCTCTTCCAGATGGCGTGACCATCGAGCCATTTTACGATCAAGCCGATCTGGTCGATAAGGCGGTATCCACGGTTAGTATGGCATTGATCGAAGCGTTTGTTCTAATTGTTATCATTCTGATGTTGTTCTTACTTAATCTACGAGCCACTTTCCTGGTATTGATCTCTGTACCCGTTTCTATCTTGTTGGCATTAGTTGTGATGGCGCAGTGGGGAGTGTCAGCCAATCTCATGTCTCTTGGCGGATTAACCATTGCGATTGGTATGATGGTTGATGGTTCCGTCGTGATGATGGAGCATATTTTCAGTCACCTTAGTAAACCAGATGCACAGCATCATAAGAAAATTCAGGAAGATGTAGCAACTGGTACTGAACACCCCTTTGATGCCGCCCATGATAGTCACGGCATTGGACTTCGAATTAAGGAAGCAGCCAAAGAAGTTGGTCGACCGGTTTTTTATGCGGTGATGATTATTATCATTGTTTTTGCGCCGCTGTTCACGCTTGAGGGTGTTGAAGGGAAACTGTTTCAACCTATGGCAATTTCAATCGTACTAGCGATGTTAGCTTCATTATTGGTCGCACTGGTCGTCGTTCCAGCACTTGCCACATATATGTTCAAGAGCGGTGTTGAAGAAAAAGAAAGCTTCATCATGAAGCCGCTAGAAAAGCT
>JAPHRJ010000055.1 GCA_026196045.1 Gammaproteobacteria bacterium | reverse complement strand
TTTGAATGGTATAACAAGGCAGCGGCAAATAAGCATAATGGTGCGCAATTTAAAGTTGGTGAATGTTATGCCAATGGTTGGGGGGTATTAAAGAACCCCACTAAGGCCAGCATCTGGTATCAAAAAGCAGCGGCCAATGGAAGTTCATTGGCTAAGGAAAGATTAACTGATATCAAGAACGGACAACTTGCAGCAAAAAGTCGTGAAAAATCGCTGGCAATCGAGCGCAAAAAAGCAAAAGAACAGAAACAACGACTCGAAGCTGAGCGTGTAGAAAAAGCACGACTTGAAAAAACTAGACAGCAACGTTTAGCCGCAGAAAAAAAACGCTTACGTGAAGAACGTTTGGCAAAGTTAAAGCACAAAAAAGTACCTCAAAAAAATACTCCAAAGCCGTCTTCTGCTAATAAGGCAGCTAAGACAAGAAATATTGGTATACCTCAGTTAGTCAACCAGGTACTGAAAGGTCAATGGAGAACTGCGAATATTGCTGCAGGCAACCTGCCGTCAGCTGTGAACAATTGCCTGAAATCATCTGAGACAGAAATTATTTGCTTTTCAACTGAGCAACAGCGCGTAGTGGGTAATTCAAATGTCATGTTTACTACTAAGGCGACTATCAATAATTTTAAGTCAAATGGGCAATTTAAAGTAAAATATTATTATAATGTCCTCGATGTTTCATCCAGCAATAAATCAGGTCCTGCTATTGATCCTGCTGGATTACGTTTGGCAACAGGCTGGCAAGAACCTCAACAGGTAATGGAGTGTCAATCTATTGATCAAAAGCGATTAAGTTGTCTGCAGGGTAAATATAAATTCAGTTTTACAAATTAATATTTACTTCTTAATATTAAGTTTAGTATTCATTTCACATATTCTTTAAACAGGGAGTCTGTAATGGCTCTAGTACTGCGTTCTCTCTTACTTCCATTCATGTGTTTTTTAATAACGGCCTGTGCCGTTAGTCCTACTGGACGTAAGCAGTTAATGCTTGTCTCAGAACAACAGGCTATTGATGCTTCCAGTGAGGCCTATGTGCAGATGTTAGCACCACTGGAAAAGCAGGGTAAACTCGATAATGATCCCGCTCTCACTCAACGAGTCCAGACAATCACGAAGAAACTCATTGTAGAAGCTATAAAGCTCCGCCCGGAAACCAGGAGTTGGGAATGGAATGTAAAAATTATTGATGAACCTGATACCATAAATGCCTGGTGTATGGCTGGCGGAAAAATGGCAATCTATACAGGATTAATTAATAAACTCTCGGCTACAGATGATGAAATAGCCCAGGTTATGGGACATGAGATTTCACATGCGCTAGCAAATCATACCGCTGAACGTATGTCAGTTGCGATGGCATCATCACTTGGTGTTCTGGCCGTAGGGGTGATAACGGATAGCAGGGCAACGACTATGGCGGCTACCGCAGTTGCAGCAAAACTTGCCATTGAATTACCTAATAGTCGAACATCAGAATCAGAAGCTGATCGCATTGGTATTGAGATAGCAGCAAAAGCAGGTTATTCACCCTATGCAGCCGTTAGTTTATGGCAGAAAATGGCAAAGGCTGGGAATGGGAAGACTCCAGAGTTTTTGAGTACGCATCCGGCGCCTGAAAATCGCGAACAGGTTTTACGAAGTCTTATTCCGCAAATGATGCCATATTACGAGAAAGCCAGATCTAATAACTAGTTGTATCAGGGAATAAACAGACTGGGGTCTATACGTGTATTATTCAGACTAACCCCCCAGTGCAAATGGGGGCCAGTAACACGGCCAGTTTTACCTACCTCACCGATGGCTTCGCCCTGTTTAACTAGCATACCCGGCTTCACGTCTATTTTGTCCATATGACAGTACATGGTAATTAGCCCCTGGCCATGGTCAATAAAAACTGTATTACCATTAAAAAAGTAATCCCCTGTTTCGATAATTATTCCATCAGCAGGAGCCTTGATGGCAGTACCTGTTGCGGCTGCAATGTCTAGTCCACTATGGGGCTTGCGTGCTTGTTCATTAAAGTAACGACGTAACCCAAATGGACTGCTAAGTCGACCATCAACGGGTAAGATAAATTGCATATTAATATTCATTTTTTCTTTCCAGGTGGAAAGAGCGCGAGTAATAACTTTTTTCTCACTGAAAATACGATCAAGGTCTTTTTTGTAAGGATTTACCTTGCGTTTATTTTTAATGGTTAAACGCTGTTCTGCATAATTTTTTGCGCTCACAGAAAATTCTTTGATATAGCTATTATTATTTGTCTTGACCTGAATTTTGTGAACGCCTGATTTAGCCGAAAGCGGAATCCCAACGACAGCTTCCCAATGTGATTTGTTCTGTCTGACAAGAACTCGATTTTTTTTATAAAAAACACGGGGTATAATTTCGTTAGCAGGGCTGAGCTGGACGATAGCTATTCCTCCCGGTACAGCATCGGTTTTTGGAAACTCCTGAGCCTGGCTATTAAGAACAAAACAGGAAAATAGTAAAAATACAAATAAGGACTTATGTAATATCATGATGATGTTTTTTCCACACGTGAAACGATATTGCCTGTTTTTAATCGAGTATGTATTGTCTGTCCCTGTCTTAAATCAGATGCCGATTGAACGAGGTCATTCTTGTCAGTGGTAACAATAGCATATCCTCGACTTAATGTTGAAAGAGGACTGACAGCATTCAGGTTATGAGCAAGGTGCTCAAGATGCTTCTGTTGTTTTTCAAGCTGGTATTTTGTGGTTGTAAACAATCGGTAAGATAATTGTTGTTGTCGTTTTTCTAATTCACGTAAACGATGCAAAGGCTGTTGCTGTTGTAGACGATTAAACAGCAGGCTGACTTTATTTTCTGTGTGCCGAAGAGAATGGGTCAATGCCATTTGTATTCGTTGTTCAGATTCATCAAGTCGTTGCGCAATATCCTGCAACTTTCTAGCTGGGTGGGGCAGGCGTTTATGTAACCATTCAATTCTTTGTTGGTTAGCCTGTAATTTCCCGGATATGCCTGAACTTAATTGAGCTTCCAGCTGTTGTAGACGAGTCAGAAGCGTATATTGGTCAGGACTGATAAGTTCGGCAGCCGCCGTTGGTGTTGGAGCTCGGTGATCGGCAACAAAGTCTGCAATGGTAAAATCAATCTCATGGCCGATACCGCTGACGATGGGTATCTGACATTGATAAATTGTTCGTGCCAGTGTTTCATCATTAAAGGCCCATAAGTCTTCCAGCGAACCACCACCACGAGCAAGAATGAGAACATCACATTCGTGACGTTGTTCAACCAGCTTTATCATGTTGCAGATTTCTTCTGCTGCTCCCTGGCCCTGTACAGCGACGGGGTAAACAATGATGGGTAAGGAGGGAAAGCGTCTTGCTAATGTGGATAGAATATCTTGTACTGCTGCGCCAGTAGCGGAAGTGATAATGCCAACTGTCTGTGGGTGAGTCGGTAAGTTTTGTTTGTGTGCGGTATCAAACAGACCTTCGTTATTCAGTTTCTGCTTGAGCTGTTCAAAGGCTTGGCGCAAGGCTCCATCGCCGGCTTCTTCCATGTGTTCAATAATAATCTGGTATTCACCACGTGCTTCATACAGACCAATACGGGCTCGAACCAGAACCTGCGTTCCATTTTCAGGTTTAAAGCGAAGCAGGCGGTTACGGTTGCGAAACATGGCTCCACGAACCTGGGAAGCTTCATCTTTGAGCGTAAAATACCAGTGCCCAGAAGCAGGGCAACTGAAGTTAGAGATCTCTGCTTCGATCCAGAGTAAAGGAAAACCTTCGAGCATGGTTCGTACTTCACGATTTAAACGTGAAACCGTATACACATCTCGCTCAGTTATGAATTGATCTGTTTGTAGGCTCATTACTGGAGATTGAGTGAAACAGGATTAAAAAGGCCGGGAAATATCCCGGCCAGACTCAGAGTTCTTTCTGTTGTTGTATTAAAATGCAGGTCCCGCATTTTTTTGATCATGATATTGCTGAATGGCCAGTGTGCTTTGGTGAGCGGCTTTGTTAGCCAGTTTCTGTGCAGTGGCAAAATCTTTTTTATCCATTGCTTCTTTAGCTTGCTTGATGAGCTTACCGGTATCACGCCATTCATACTTTAATTCAGCAGCATGTTTGGTTTCCATTTCGGCTGTTGCAATTGCTGCGCTGGCATCTTCCATGGTAACGCTTGGGACGCTAGCACAGGCCGATAGACCCAGAGCAATAGCCGTGATAAGTAGTAATTTTCTCATTACATCCTCCAGTTTATTTTGTCAAAGTGCGGATACCGTTCATATTAGTGTAGTACCCATTTTCCACCTGATTGGCTCAGGCATGATTATTTATCAATATTTTAATCGGAACCTGATGGTAAAAGCTCCGACGGCCATTTATATGACCAGAAGAAAGTATGCAGTGATTGGCCTGAATTGGCAACATCCAGTTGCACTTAATCCATTTACCTGTCGCTGGAAAATCTTTATAATTCGCCGTTTTACACCAACCCTGGAAGATCCCGTATGCTGCGAATAGCCGAAGAAGCGTTGACCTTCGATGATGTCCTTTTACTCCCCTCGTATTCCAATATCCTTCCTCGTGATGTGAATTTGGCAACCCGTCTGACGCGTGACATCACCATGAATATTCCGGTAGTGGCGGCAGCAATGGATACCGTGACCGAGGCCCGCCTGGCGATAGCACTGGCCCAGGAAGGTGGAATTGGCATTGTTCACAAAAATATGACGATCGAAGAACAGGCTGCCCATGTCAGTATGGTGAAGAAATTTGAAAGTGGAGTCATTAAAGACCCTCTGACGGTAGGGCCAGATACCAGCATACACGATGTACTGAATCTGACTCGGGCTCAGAATATATCGGGTGTTCCCGTTGTTGAAGGAGAAGATCTGGTAGGTATCGTCACCAGCCGAGACCTGCGATTTGAGAAGAATTTCGAGAATCCGGTATCAAGCATCATGACTCCTAAAGAACGTCTGGTTACGGTTGAAGAGGGTGCCAGTCGAGGTGAAATCCGCAAACTGCTTCATGAAAATCGTATTGAAAAAGTGCTGGTTGTGGATGATAAATTCCAGCTTCGTGGCCTGGTAACGGTCAAGGATATCCAGAAAGCCAAAGAAAACCCTTATGCCTGTAAGGATGAGCAGGGTCGTTTACGAGTTGGCGCGGCCGTTGGTGTTGGCGCGGGTACGGATGAACGAGTTGAAGCGCTTGTCAATGCGGGAGTCGATGTACTTGTGGTTGATACCGCTCATGGTCATTCTCAGGGCGTGCTTGATCGTGTGGCCTGGGTGAAGAAGCATTTCCCACAGGTACAGGTAATTGGCGGTAATATTGCCACGGCTGACGCTGCCCGGGCACTGGCTGATGCTGGTGCTGATGCAGTTAAGGTCGGGATTGGCCCTGGTTCCATCTGTACTACCCGCATCGTGGCCGGTGTGGGCGTACCTCAGATTAGTGCGGTGGCAAATGTATCCGCGGCTCTGGAAGGTACCGGAGTTCCTGTGATTGCCGATGGGGGTATTCGTTATTCTGGTGATATGTCCAAGGCGATTGTCGCGGGAGCATCCTGCATCATGGTGGGCAGTATGTTTGCTGGTACTGAAGAAGCCCCCGGTGAAGTTGAACTGTTCCAGGGGCGTTCCTATAAGTCTTATCGTGGTATGGGCTCACTTGGTGCGATGTCATCACAGCAGGGTTCCAGTGACCGTTATTTCCAGGAAGGCAGTGAAGCAGAAAAGCTGGTACCAGAAGGTATTGAAGGCCGAGTTCCGTTCAAGGGTCCACTCCAGCCCGTTATTCATCAGTTATTAGGTGGGTTACGTTCCAGCATGGGTTATACCGGCTGTGCCACCATTGAAGAGATGCGCAGCAAACCACAGTTTGTACGTGTAACCAATGCGGGCATGACAGAAAGCCATGTGCATGATGTCACTATCACCAAAGAAGCTCCGAACTATCGAGTTTAAGTTTTCTAAATCAACTAGCCAGACAGGATCGTGATGTGAGTACAGAAGTGCAATCCCAAACAGCAAATATTCACAGCGATCGTATCCTGATACTGGACTTCGGCTCCCAATATACCCAGTTAATTGCCCGACGCGTGCGTGAAGCCGGCGTGTATTGTGAGCTTCATCCCTACGATATGGAAGAATCCGAAATCCGTGAGTTTGCACCTAAGGCGGTTATTCTGTCTGGTGGACCGGAGACAGTAACGGCAGATGAATCTCCTAAAGCCCCTGATTGTGTGTTTGAGCTGGGAATTCCAGTACTGGGTATTTGTTATGGCATGCAGACCATGGCCGCTCAGCTGGGGGGTAAGGTCGAGAACTCGGATCATCACGAATATGGCTATGCACAGGTACGTGCACATGGTCATACCGCCTTATTAAAAGACATTGAAGATCATACCAGTGTCGAAGGTTATGGCCTCCTGGACGTATGGATGAGTCATGGCGACAAAGTCATCGAGATGCCTGAAGGTTTCAAGCTGATGGCTTCAACTGAATCGGCACCGATTGCTGGTATGGCCGATGAAAGCCGTCACTATTACGCAGTACAGTTTCACCCTGAAGTGACCCATACTCATCAGGGCGAACGTATTCTCGAACGTTTTTTACATGATATTGCAGACTGCCAGAATTTGTGGACACCCGGTAATATCGTTGATGACAGTATTGCAACGATTCGTGAACAGGTAGGTGATGATGAAGTTTTACTGGGCCTGTCCGGTGGTGTTGATTCTTCCGTCGTCGCGGCTTTATTACATAAAGCCATTGGTGATCAGCTGACCTGTGTTTTTGTTGATAACGGCCTGTTACGTTATCAGGAAGGCGATCAGGTTATGGCGACCTTTGCAGAACACATGGGCGTGAAAGTTATCCGTGTGGATGCCGAACAACGTTTTCTCGATGCGCTTAAAGGCGAAGCTGATCCAGAAAAGAAACGTAAAATCATTGGTAACCTGTTTGTTGATATCTTTGAAGAAGAAGCCAATAAACTAAGCAGCGCGACGTCCACGGATGGACTAATGCCCCGGGAGCCAGGGAAGGCGGGAGGGGCCAGATGGTTAGCACAGGGTACAATCTATCCGGATGTGATTGAGTCGGCTGGTGCCAGGTCAGGCAAAGCACATTTAATTAAGTCCCATCACAATGTGGGTGGTTTACCTGATTACATGAAGCTGAAACTGTGTGAGCCACTGCGTGAGTTATTCAAAGATGAAGTACGTAAGCTAGGGGTAGAGTTAGGATTACCCTATGACATGGTTTATCGTCATCCATTCCCCGGACCAGGCCTGGGTGTGCGTATTCTCGGTGAAGTTAAAAAAGAATATGCTGATATTCTGCGTCTGGCCGATCATGTTTTTATTGAGGAGTTACGCAAACATGATCTATACGATAAAACTTCACAGGCCTTTACGGTCTTCCTGCCCGTTAAATCAGTAGGTGTTACAGGTGATGGACGTCGTTATCAATATGTAGTGGCCTTACGTGCCGTTGAAACGATTGACTTTATGACGGCTCGATGGGCACACCTACCCTATGATTTTCTTGATCATGTGTCTCGTCGAATTGTAAATGAAGTGGCCGGTATCTCACGTGTTGTTTATGACATCACAGGCAAACCCCCGGGTACAATTGAGTGGGAGTGACCAGTACTAACAGGCACTGGCTGGCAGCGACTAGTATGTCAGTAACGCGAGAGGCCGGATTGATTTATATTTGTTGTCCTGTTGAATCGCATGGTGATTGTCTCTTTTCTGATGGGTGTGGCGTGATTAAGGGTTATATTCACGCCACAAATCAAATAGAATGTGGCGTGAATATGTGCTAAAATCGCGCCATGACAAAGTGGCAGGATCGACAGTTTGTACGGCCGAAGGCCGCCCGTGAGGGTGCGGTACATGGATGTGCCGCATGAAATGGATATGGCAACAACCTGGCTGGCCAGATTTCCGCTATGACAAGCGTGTGCTCGAAGACCGAGAACTTGAGTTTCGCATAAACTCAGAGCGTCTGGCTGGCCGCTTTGAGGCTCTGCCAATGGCGTCTCAAGAGGATGCCACGATTGATTTGATGCTTTCCGAGGCCATCAAGACCAGCGCCATTGAGGGCGAGGATCTGGATAGAGATTCGGTCAGGTCATCTCTACTCTCTTTGATTACATCGGATGTGCTACCGGTTAACTCAGACCAAAAAGCGGCAGGAGCAGCTTCGCTGCTGGTGGACGTTCGCAAGAACTGGCAAACATCACTGACACATGATCTGTTGGGTAATTGGCAATCCATGGCGGTTCCCGAGCAGCGTTACACGTCTATTCTGCGAGGTGTATATCGCAATGATCCTTCGCCAATGCAGATCATTAGCGGGCCTTACGGGCGGGAAAAAGTTCACTATGAAGCCCCGCCAGCGACTCAGGTGCCTGATGAAATGGCGAGGTTCATCGACTGGTACAACCAGACCAGCTCCTTGAATGGGGGCAAGAAGATGCCCGGGATTGCCCGAGCAGGGATTGCCCATCTTTGGTTCGAGGTGATTCATCCCTTCGATGATGGTAATGGGCGAGTCGGCAGGGCGATCGCTGACCATGCACTTTCACAGTCTCTCGGCTATCCGACCACGGCTTGTCTTGCCACGGCGATAGAGGGAAACAAAAAATCCTATTACCTGCAACTGGAGAAAGCGAGCCGTGGAAGCCTGGATGTTAATGTTTGGCTTGATTACTTTGCCGACAGGGTCATCAATGCACAGGAAATCGCCAGGGAAGAAGTGGACTTTGTATTGGCCAGGACACGTTTCTATGAAACCTATGGCGATCAGCTGAATGACCGGCAGGCCAGGATGGTGTCGCGTGTATTTGCTGAAGGTCGCAAGGGCTTTGAAGGTGGGATAACGACAAAAAAATATGAAGCGATCACCAGGTGTCCCAATCGAACAGCGAGTCGTGATCTTTCAGATCTGGTTGCCAAGGGGATCATCAAGCCACTACCGGGTGGTGGCAGAACAACCCGTTATGAGTTGACCGTTGTCGAGCCAGTCGAGTTTAGTTTAGAGAAGAAATGATTTACTGTGTGAATTAGTGATTTTTGTGTCGATTAGCAGTAATTTTTGAACATGGTATTTTTCATGGTATTACCGTCTATCATGATGAGTAAGCCAACGATATTAAATAGAGAAAATGGCTCGTTTATAATCGAGTGGGAGTGACATGGTCATGGCCGGTAACGTTAAGTAATCGGATTGGATTCTCGCGCCAAATCAATTTTCCGGCGAGGAGCCAAACAAGAAATCGCTGACGTTACAACATCGTGATATTGATCAAGCTGCGCGACCTGCCATTAGCCAGGAGCCTGGTCATGAAAGAGACCAAATATAGTTGCAGCCTATTGCTCGTAGGTCACCAGCTATACAGTTTTCTGTTGGCGTCTGATAACCTCGGCTGAATACCTCATCACAAGAATGAGATATCCACTCGGCCATTTTCGAAAATCGTCTGTCAATGACTCGTCGGTGACAGACGAGTAAGGACAAGGTTTGACATGGACTGAAAATCCCGTCTTGGGATGGTACTACCCGCGTGGTCTTCAAGTATTGAGACGGGGGTGAATTGTGGTTGAATAATAACTGATCGCGTTCCATGATCGGTACCATTTTGGCCGGGACGGCGGTCTGGGCGGTACGGCGATCCCGGAAAACCTATTTTATACGCTGGTACGTTTGCTGTTGCCGGTCAGAGCGGAACGAAATCACAATGGAACACCTGGCACAAATCCTCCTTCTTCTAGCTGTTGCGATCACTATCGTGGTGACGTTCCAACGCTTGCACATTCCAACCAGCCTGGGTTATTTGCTGGTGGGCGTGGTGCTTGGGCCTTATACGATGGGGCCTGTGGTCTCCATGCCCGAGTTGCAAACACTGGCTGAGTTCGGTGTGGTCTTTCTGTTATTCACCATCGGCCTCAATTACTCCATTCCCGAATTAAATGCGCTGCGAAATCAGATTCTTGGCCTTGGGACCGGACAGGTCGCACTCACAACGCTGGTGGCCGGCACCGTAGTGTGGTGGTTAGCGGGGCTGCCGGTGGTGGCCGCGTTTGTATTCGGGGCGGTGTTTGCGCAATCGTCCACAACCATCATTGCCAGCCTGCTGACCGAGCAGGGCGAAGAAAACAGCCAGCATGGTCGGCTTGGGCTGGCCATGTCGGTTTTTCAGGATGTCACGGCGGTCCCGTTTCTGGTGATTATTCCCGTGCTTGGTATGTCGGTGGCGACGGATGTGTTGTCGATAACGCTCGTATGGGCCCTTGCGAAAGCCGTTTTTGCTTTTGTGCTGATATTTTTCGTGGGGCGTTGGCTGCTCAGACCGTTATTTCATCTGGTTTCCAGGCGCAGATCCCTGGAAATGTTCACCCTTGCGATTCTCCTGGTGGCGTTGTTTGCTGCCTGGACTACCCATAGCCTGGGTCTGTCGCTGGCGTTCGGAGGTTTTCTCGCCGGCATGATGCTGGGGGAAACCGAGTTCCGCCACCAGGTGGAATCCAGTGTAAGCCCTTTTCGCGATGTATTGCTGGGACTGTTCTTCATTGGTATTGGCATGCGTTTCGATCCGGCCTCGATCCTTCCCATCTGGGAGTGGGCTGTGCTGGGGGCGCTACTCATACTGGTTAGCAAAATCTTCATCGTGGCGCTGATGGTACATCGAGTCACGGCAGATAAACAGGTGGCATGGCGTACCGGCCTGATGCTGAGTGTGGGCGGTGAGTTCGGACTGGCCCTCATCGCCATCGCACTTGATTCCCAGGTGCTGGATATACCGCTTGGCCAGGTCGCCATAACCTCCGTGCTACTTTCCATGGTCGCGGGTGCCGTGCTGATCCGCTTTAACGGTCCTATCGTGAAACGCCTGGTGAAAAAATCCGATGCCGAGGCTCAATCCTCTGACGGATTGAAGGATACCCCTGAGCAACAGGTGGTGATCGGTGGCTATGGGCGTGTGGGGCATACTATCGCGGTGCTGTTGCACTCACGTGGGATTCCCTTCGTGGCTGTTGATAACGATCCCCTGCGGGTGGCTCAGGGGCGTGCGGACGGGCATCAGGTGTTTTTCGGCGACATCACGGATCCGGGTTTGCTGGCCGTGATTCATGTGGAACGGGCATCCCTGCTGGTGATCGCGGTTGACAGCGCCGAGACCGCTTTGAGTACGCTCTCGTATCTGCGCAGAGCCTGCCCACAGGTGCCGGTGATTGTTCGTGCACGGGATCTCGAGTCCAGTACGCGTTTGCTGAATGCCGGTGCGGTTCACGCATACCCGGAAACGATCGAGGCCAGCCTGCGTCTTGGTGCCAGCGCCTTGCAGATGCTTAACGTGCCTGCTGACGAAATTGATCAGATGTTTCAAGGAGTTAGAGACTGGGGCTACCGCCCGGTTCTAGAAAAGGAGTCGAATGAATCCTAGTACAATAAGGGAGCCCCCCCAGCTCTGCTGGGGGAGGCACGCCTAGTTTGATGGTTACTGGAATCAGGGAAAAATCGATTAAACGCAAAGACGCAAAGGTCGCGAAGGGCGCAAAGTATCCATGATTCAATAAGTAAGGTCTTTGCGTCCATTGCGACCTTTGCGTCTTTGCGTTCATCTCTTATTTTAGTGCATGTATACGCGGAGCTACCAGGTGGTGATGTAGGGTACGATAGCACTGCAATGATGTGGTGGTGTATTGGGTGGTTTTGGAGTAGAAGTGTTGCCGAGCTGCATGCATGGCGGGATGTGATACTGGCTATACAGCAAGGGGGATAATCAGAATGAATTTACTCAGCAACATTCTTTACCTGTCCGAAGTGGGGCCCGACCAGGCGTCGTCGCTCGAGCGGGCTGTGACGATGGCGGAAAGCAATCAGGCGAAGCTGACGGTGATCGATGTCGTGCCGGTGATCACGGCGGGAATCGGTCTTCCCCCCGGCGGACCCATATCGGAACAATTGCAAACGACCGTGGTGGATAATCACCTTGAAAAGCTGAATGCCATGGTCGAGCCCTATCGAGAACGGCTCGGTATCCAGACGGATGTGTTGGTGGGCAAGCGTTTCATTCAAGTTATTCGGGCTATTCTGCGAAACCATTACGACCTGCTAATCAAGCCGGTTGAAAATCCTGGTTTTATAGAACGCCTGTTCGGCAGTGATGATATGCAACTGTTGCGTAACTGCCCCTGCCCACTCTGGCTGACGCGGGCAGGGGAGAAGTCGAAATACGAGAACATTCTCGCGGCGGTCGATTTTGATCTGGATATTCCGGATACCGTGGACCGGGATCTCAACTGGAAGATTCTGGACCTGTCCAGCTCTCTGGCCTTATCCGACCATGCCGCAATGCATCTGGTGCACGTATGGGAT
>JAPHRJ010000120.1 GCA_026196045.1 Gammaproteobacteria bacterium | reverse complement strand
TGTCCTGATTATGGTTGTGCTGGATTTTAGTGGTTTAGTTCTCGCAGAAGCCGTTTTATCTTATGTGCAGGTTGGTGTTGATCCTTCCACCATTAGCTGGGGCAATATGATCAATGGTGCAAGGCTTGAGCTGGCACGCGAACCTATGGTCTGGTGGTCACTGATTGCTGCCTTTGTCATGATGTTTACGCTGGTGTTATCGGCTAATCTATTTGCGGATGCGGTGCGTGATGCTTTTGATCCACGATTAAGTGCTCAGGGCGCGAATAGCCGGGGTCAGTCATGAGGCAGCGTATAATTTTTCAGGAGTATCGATATGTCTGATCAAGATCAGCCGCTACTCCGAATTACCGGGTTGAAAACCTGGTTTGGTGATCCTGCTCATCCCGTCCGTGTTGTAGATGATATTAGCTTTGACATATTCAAAGGAGAAACCTTTGCCCTATTAGGTGAGTCTGGTTGTGGTAAATCCATGACAGCATTGTCGATGATGCAACTGGTGCCCAGTCCAGCCGGAAAAATTGTTGCTGGTGAAGTTCATTTAAAATCCCAGGATTTATTACAGTTATCTGAACGACAAATGCGAACAGTACGTGGTAAGCATATGTCGATGATTTTTCAGGAACCCATGACGTCACTAAACCCGGTATTAACGATCGGGGAACAGATTGCGGAAGTTCTTCGATTACATTCATCAGATAATGAAGCATCTATTCAAGCCCAGGTTATTGATGCATTAAATGCAGTAGGTATTCCTGATCCGCAACAACGATTACAGGATTATCCACACCAACTTTCGGGTGGTATGAAGCAACGTGTGATGATTGCGATAGCCTTGGCTGCAAAACCAGAGTTACTGATTGCGGATGAGCCTACGACAGCTCTGGATGTCACGATCCAGGCTCAGGTTATGGATTTACTGCGTAAAAGACAAAACAATTTGGGAATGGCCATGTTATTAATTACCCATGATCTGGGAATTGTGGCGGACCGCGTTGATCGTCTTGCGGTTATGTATGCAGGTGAGCTAGTTGAACAGGCTAGCCGGGAAGAATTTTTTAATAATGCCGCACATCCATATTCACGTAAGTTATTTGCCGCTTTACCAAACCTGGGTAAGCGTGAGCAGTCCCTTGAAACCATCAAGGGCAATGTCCCCGCGCTAGATACAGAATTTAAAGCCTGTCGTTTTGCGGATCGTTGTGATCGGGCCTGGGGGTTATGCCATACTGAAAAACCCCAATGGCATAAGTTGGCTGATGGTCATCAGGTTCTCTGTCACTTATATGCTCATGACGTTACACAGGTAAAAATAGATAACATTGTTTCTCTGAAAGAAAAAACAGATAAAACTATCAAAAGTTCTAAGAATGAATCAATGCCGGTTTATAACCACGTACTTATGCAGGCGAAAGGTTTAAAAGTGCATTTCCCTATCCGTAAGGGTCTGTTCAGACGCATCTCTAACTATGTTTATGCAGTTGATAATATTGATCTGGAATTACGCAAGGGCCGAACGCTGGCTCTTGTTGGTGAATCGGGTTGTGGGAAAACAACAGCCGGTAAGGCCTTATTGCAACTTATTCGACCAACAGCTGGCCGAGTCAGTTATCTGGATAATGAGCTTACTGAAATTAAAGGCAAAGCCCTGCAGCGTTTGCGTGCCCATTTTCAAATCATTTTTCAGGATCCCTATGCTTCATTGAATCCACGAATGATGGTGGGAGATATCCTAGAGGAGGGCATGCAGGCCCAAAATATTGGCAGTCATACCACTGAACGTCAACAACGAATTGATAAACTTCTTGAACAGGTTGGTTTACCTGTAACTGCTAAATATCGTTATCCACATGAATTCTCTGGAGGACAACGCCAACGGATCAGTATTGCTCGTGCTCTGGCGGTCGAACCGGATATATTAATATGTGATGAACCAACCAGTGCACTTGATGTTTCTGTGCAGGCGCAAACCTTAAATCTACTAAAAGATCTTCAGGACCGACTTGGTTTGAGTTATCTGTTTATTACGCATAATATTTCGGTAGTCGAGTACTTGGCCCATGAGATTGCTGTGATGTATCTTGGTCGTATTGTTGAACAGGGTCCCGTTGAATCAGTGTTATCAGAACCCCAACATCCTTATACGCAGGCACTCTTATCAGCAGTGCCGGTGATTGATAAAGAACATAGTCGTGAGGTCATTAAACTTGAAGGTGAATTGCCTTCACCTATAAATCCTCCTGAAGGTTGTCACTTTCATCCCCGTTGTCCGCAAGTTAAAGATGAATGCAAGCAAATCTATCCTGAAGTAACGCAAATTGATAGTGAACATCAGGTACGCTGTCATTTATATTAAACTATTAAATCTGTAGTAGACTTTAAATTCGCCGAGCTAATCCATAGTAATCAATATCTATAAAATAACAATTGTATTGTTAAATGCCGGGTTAATTATAAGGACTCTCTCTATGAAAATTAGTATTATCAGTGGTAGTCATCGTCAGGACTCACAGAGTCTTAAAGTTGCAAAAGTGATTCAACAGATACTGGAAGCCGGTGTTTGTGATGAAACCTGGTTATATAGTTTATCTAATAACCCCTTACCCTTGTGGGATGAGGGAGTTTGGAATGACGAAGAAAAATGGAATAATTTATTAAACCCAGTTAAGGAACAGCTGGCTTCAAGTGATGCCTTTGTAGTGGTGTCACCCGAATGGCATGGCCAGGTACCAGCCGGTTTAAAGAACTTCTTTTTACTCTTTGGTAAAAACGAACTGGGCCATAAACCCGCTTTGATTGTTTCTGTGTCTGCGGGTGATGGGGGAGCCTATCCAGTTGCAGAATTGCGCATGAGTAGTTATAAGAACAATCGCTTATGTTATATTCCCGAACAGGTGATAATTCGACATGTTGAAAAGGTATTAAATGAAAACCCGGATGATAATGATCAACGTTCTGACACATACTATCGAGAACGATTAACCTGGTCGTTACACCTGTTAAAGGAGTATGGACAGGCATTAGAACGTGTACGAAATACTGGTATTGCACTTAATGATAAATTTTCAAATGGTATGTGAGTATTCAATGCAAAAGAGCAGGCTTGCAATAATGGTGTATTATGTGAATAGCAAAGGTCTATAAAGAAAACCAGAGTTATAAATATCTAAAACAAAAAAGGCCGGATTTATTCCGGTCTTTTTTATGAATGTAGTAATTCGGATTAACTGGATTGTCGTGTCACATCAACGAATAAGGTTAGACGTTGCCCTGGCTGCAGATATTGTCCCTCAGGCAGTTTATTCCAGCGACGTAACTGATTGATACTGACACGAAACTTCTGGGAGATACGGGCCAGTGAATCACCCTGACGTACACGATAACCAATACGTTTGGTTATATTTCGTTGTGGTGGAATAAACAGCTCACCAGGATCGTTATGAGATATGGTTTTCCCTGTACGCGACCATATGATCAGTTTCTGGCCGGGAACCAGTGGATCCCGTGGGGCCATGCCATTCCATTTGGCTAATTGACGAACGCTAACTTTATGTCGCATGGATAGATCCCAGAAGGTATCTCCAGACTGAACAATGTGAGTTAACTTCAGCCCTTTACGAGGAATGTTCTGTGTTTTTGTTTTACGTTGTCCGGCACTCAAACGATATTTACGCAGGCTCTTGCTGGCAACTGGAATCGTCAGGCTTTTTCCTGCACGAATACTGGTACCACGGATACGGTTGACCTTTTTGATACTACGGATACTGGTATGATATTTATCTGCAATGGTACTGAGTGTTTCACCATTTTTGATTTTATGACGAACCCAGTGAATGCGATCTTCTTTGGGTAAATCAGCTAAGGCAGTACGAAATGCTTTTGCATTTTCTAATGGTAATAACAGTTGATTCTCGCCATCCGGATCAGTCGCCCAGCGGTTATAACCGGGGTTAAGTTGATAAAGTTCATCCAGCTTAATATTGGCAAGCTCGGCGGCTTTGGCCAAATCGATCTGGCTTTCGATTACCACACGCTCCAGGTAAACCTCATTGGGAATGAGTGGCAGATCAAGCTGGTACTTTTCTGGATATTGAATTACTTCTTTCAGTGCTAATAGCTTGGGAACATAAGCACGGGTTTCTTTTGGTAATTTAAGTGAAAAGAAATCGGTGGCTTTGCCTTTACGACGATTTTTTCTAATCGCACGTTGTACCGTACCACTCCCAGAGTTATAAGCCGCAAGTGCTAGTAACCAGTCACCTTTAAATTCTTTTTGCAGATTATTTAAATATTTAACTGCCGCAAGTGTAGATGCATAAACATCGCGACGGCCGTCATACCACCAGTTTTGTCTTAAACCATAAATGCGGCCTGTCCCTGGAATAAATTGCCAGATACCAGATGCACGACCATGAGAATAGGCGAAAGGTTGAAAGGCACTTTCTACAATCGGAAGCAGGGCAAGCTCAGCTGGGATATTATTTTGTTCCAGTGTTTCAACAATAAAATGAAGATAAGGGCGTGCACGTTCAGCCACTCGTTGCATATAGGCTGGATGACGACCATACCAGTCAAGTTGTTGTTTTATGCGAGGGTGTTCCTGATGTTCCAGAACAAAGTTGTTACGAATACGTTGCCATAAATCTTCAGGAACATCTTTAACACTATCCAGCCTTGGGAACTTTTCAGGTTCATCAATGCTGTTATCGGCAATATCTTCAACAGTATTGTCAGCTGTGGTGGTGTCGGCAGTTAACTCAGGTGCGGTTTGTTCCAGATTTAAACTGGTAGTACTTTCTGATTTTTCTGTAGCTTCTGAATGATTTTCAGGGGGGATGAGTGCACAGGCGCTCAGGGTTACAAAAGTAAGACTTATTAACAGGTTTCGGTAGACAGTCAGGCTTCTCATTCGTTTTATTTTTCGCTGAAGTTTCATAGGATTAAGTGAATGTGCATGTTAAGAACTGTCATGTCTGTGGTCAACCGTTTAATTTATTTAAGGACTCATGCAGAATACGTCCTATATAATTAGATTGTCGGAATTCATGGGTTAAACTTGAATTTTACTAGTCCAACTTAAGAACCGGTCGTGGTTTTCGGGAATATGCGCCTAAGCAACAAACTTCGTAATCCTAATCGCTGTGCTCCTGCACCTGCGGTTTGGCGAGGATTATATGACTGGTATCAAAGTCAGACGGGACAGCGTCTGCAGGAAATGGAAAAAGATGTTCTGGACAACCTGTTGCCAGACTTGTTTGGTTACCATTTACTCTATCTGGGCCATCCAGACCAGGTTACTCATCTGGCGGCCAGCCGAGTTTCCCATCGCATGGTGATGAATATTTGTACAGATAAAGCTCATACTCCCGATTTTCCTGAATGTTTTCAGGCTGAGGTGCATCGTTTTCCCATTGAGACAGACAGTATTGATGTTGTGGTGCTGCCCCATATGCTGGAGTTTTCACGTTTTCCCCATGATGTATTGCGTGAAACTGAACGAGTATTAATTCCAGAGGGACATGTGGTGATCCTGGGTTTCAACCCGTTCAGTTTCTGGATGTTGTGGCGACTGGTGCTGGGGTGGCGCGGTCATCTCCCATGGTGTGGGGCATTTCGTAGTGTTAACCGAATGAAAGACTGGTTGGCATTACTGGGGTTTGACGTGGTTTCAAACCGCTATTATTTTTTCAAACCGCCGGTAAAGCATCCCTCGCTATTAAATAAACTTGGCTTTCTGGAACGGCTTGGTCAGCGTTTCTGGCCCATTTTGGGGGGGAGTTATGCCATTGTCGCTCGCAAACGTGTGGTGACGCTGACACCGATTAAGCCAAGTTGGAAATCTCGTAAAACAGTGGTGACCGCTGGTTTGGCAGAACCTATGTCACCCCATCAAGATAAGGAAAATGCATCCTGTGAGTAAACGAATTGCAGTCTGGACCGATGGTGCCTGCCGCGGTAATCCCGGTCCCGGTGGTTGGGGTGCCTTATTACGTTTTGGTGATAATGAGAAACGACTCTTCGGGGGCGAAGCGGAGACGACCAATAATCGAATGGAATTGATGGCGGCGATCATGGCGCTGGAAAGCCTGAATCAGGCCTGTGAAGTAAGTCTGACGACGGATTCAAAGTATGTCATGCATGGCATCACCGAATGGATGGACAACTGGAAAAAACGGGGCTGGAAGACTTCAGCCAAAAAGCCGGTAAAAAATGTCGACCTTTGGCAACGACTGGATACGGCTGTTCAAAACCATCAGGTTGAATGGCACTGGGTAAAAGGACATAGTGGTCACATTGAAAATGAAATTGCTGATCAACTGGCCAATCAGGGTATTGATGAATTATGAGACAAATCGTACTGGATACGGAAACCACCGGCCTAGAGCCTTCACAGGGCCATCGTATTATTGAGATTGGTTGTGTTGAGCTGATCAACCGGCGTCTGACCAATAATTGCTATCACGTGTATCTCAATCCAGATCGAGACATTGATGAAGGGGCTATTGAAGTTCATGGGATTACTAATGAAATGCTCGCCGATAAGCCACGTTTTGCAGATGTGGCTGAAGAGTTTATCGAGTTTATAAAAGGCGCGGAACTGGTGATCCACAATGCCCCTTTTGACGTGGGTTTCATTAACCACGAGTTCAAACTCAACGATCCGAAGCCCAGTCCTGTTAATGATATTTGTACGGTACTGGATACTTTGCAGTTAGCGCGCAAGTTGCACCCGGGTCAGAAAAATAATCTTGATGCCCTGTGTAAACGCTATGGTATCGACAACTCAGCTCGTGAGTTGCACGGTGCGTTACTCGATGCGGAAATTCTGGCTGAAACCTATCTGGCGATGACGGGGGGGCAGACGCGCCTGTCACTGGATGGTTCAGGTGAGACTGATGATGATGCCTCAAATAGTGAGCAACGTCGGCCTGTAATGGCTGAGCGTCCCCAAATGAAGGTGATTCGAGCCTCTGAACAGGAACGAGCGGCTCACGAGCAACGACTGGATGCGATTGATAAGAGCAGTGGAGGAAGCATCTGGCGTCGTAGCTGATAACTAGCCCTCTCCAAATACCTGTAGCAGTGAGTCGCAATGGCTATACCTGACCTAATTGCCCCATTATTGATATAGATCACTTAATAATTATCAGGATATACTGTATAATGTTTACATTATTACAATGACTTAGATTGGTTACTTAAAGTGATATATAATAAATAAGTAGCTATTAGTTGTAGCACAAGGAAAATAAGCACTTCGCTCTACGTGCAATATGTAATCACAAAATATTTTTAAATTATTTTGATTATTTTTTAAAGTTTACTTCTCCGGTGCCGAAAATATAGTCATAGCAGATAGCTAAACAGATTTTTAAGCTTGCAGTCATGCTTGTTTAGTAGATGTAGTTAGATTTATTTTTCATTTATGTTTCCTCCCCCTGCGCAGAAATTGCGCAATTTTTGAACCCTCGCTCCCGCGGGGGTTTTTTTTTGCCTTAAAATGCTGGAGAAGAGAATACAGTGATGAGTGTAAGAGTTGGGGGAATTAAGGTAGGGTTTGGGCTGGAAAAGCTTACTTAACGCTCGTGAAACACGACGACTTTCATACCGGCGACTTCAATCAGATTTTCTTCGCCCATATTTTTTAACACTCGACCAGCCATTTCACGTGAACAGCCAACAATGCGTCCAATTTCCTGACGGGAAATGTGAAGTTGCGTGCCCTGTGGGTGAGACATGGCGTCGGGTTGTTTACACATATCCAGCAGGGTACGGGCAATACGACCGTAGACATCCATGAAGGCCAGTTGACCGACCTTGCGGCTGGTGCTCATTAAACGTTGTGAAAGCTGGATGCCTACCGCATTGAGGATGTGGGGTTCGACATCCTTGAGTTCATTTTCGAACAAATCTCGTAGTTTCTGGTATCCAATTTCAGCAACTTCACACTCAGTTTTAGTGCGGACAATGGCACTGCGTTGCTCAATTTTATAGAACAGCCCAATTTCGCCAATAAAGTCACCCTGGTTCAGATAGGTAAGAACAATCTCATGCTTACCATCATCTTCATCTTCCAGAATAACGGTGGCTGTGCCTTTAATTATAAAGAATAGTCGGTCGGCCGGATCACCAGGCCGAAGAATAATGCTTTTCTTGGGAATAGACCGCAGGGTGCAATGGGACAAAAACTTCTGGATTGCTGAAGGATCGATTTTGCATGCCAGTTGTGGGATGGTATTTTCCAGTTTCTGTATAGGATTAGTTGGCATAAGGGAACCTTTGTTTTTGCTATCCCTGGAGATATTGGTTACTACTAACAGTCTTTTCGGCATTTGCAATCAAGACTTTAGTGAAAGATAAAAAAGACCTGTATTTTTATATACTTACAGGTAAAATAGCAGCGCTTTGAAAATTACACTTATTCAGGATATTTCAACTTCATGAGCATTCGTACTCGCTTCGCCCCTAGCCCGACGGGTTACTTACATATTGGCGGTGCCCGCACCGCATTGTTTTCCTGGCTCTATGCTCGCAAACATGGTGGTAAATTTGTTTTACGCATCGAAGATACGGATCGTGAACGTTCAAATGAAGAGTCGGTCAATGCGATTCTGGAAGGTATGACCTGGTTGGGTCTGGAATATGATGAAGGTCCTTTTTATCAGACTGATCGTTTTGAACGTTACGATGAAATAATTAACCAGCTCATGGAAACAGGCCATGCTTATCGTTGCAATTGTAGTAAGGAACGACTGGATGCCTTGCGTAAAGAACAGATGGCAAATAAGGAAAAGCCTCGCTATGACGGTCATTGTCGGCTGAAAGAAGTTGATGCAAATGAACCACATGTAATTCGCTACCGTAATCCGCAGGAAGGGAGCGTGGTTATTGAAGATCTTATTCGTGGCAAGATCGTGGTCCAGAATCAGGAGCTGGATGATCTAATTATTCGTCGTACTGATGGGACACCGACCTACAATTTAACCGTAGTCGTTGACGATCTGGATATGAAGATTAGTCATGTCATTCGTGGTGATGATCATATTAATAACACACCGCGTCAAATTAATATTCTAAAAGCACTGGGTGAGTCTGTTCCTCAATATGGTCATGTCCCGATGATATTGGGTGAGGATGGTGCACGTTTATCAAAACGTCACGGCGCCACCAGTGTGGTGCAATATCGTGAAATGGGTTATTTACCTGAGGCCCTGCTGAATTATCTGGTACGGCTGGGCTGGTCACATGGCGATCAGGAAATTTTCTCTATTGATGAAATGGTTGAACTATTTGAACTGGAGAACGTGAATCGAACTGCATCGACGTTTAATACAGAAAAACTTCAGTGGTTGAATCAACACTATATTAAAAACGATGATCCAGGACGCATCGCACGCTTATTAAGTCCTCATATGGGTGAACAGGGTGTTGACCCAGCAGACAATCCTGCCTTGTCTGATGTTGTTCGGGCACAGCAGGAACGAGCGAACACACTGGTCGAAATGGCTGAAATCAGCACTTTCTTTTATAAAGATTTTGAAGAGTTTGATGCAGATGCGGCGAAAAAGCATTTGCGTCCAGTAGCGGAAGAACCGTTACAAAAATTACTGGAAGCGTTGACCCAGTTGGAAGACTGGCAAGCTGAGCCGATTCATCAGGTTATAAGCGATGTGGCAGAAGCGCTGGAATTAAAAATGGGTAAGGTAGGCATGCCTTTACGCGTCGCTGTTGCGGGTCGTGCGTCATCACCCAGTATTGATATTACGCTGGCCTTACTGGGTAAGGAACGAACCCTGGCTCGCATTAACATGGCGCTGGCGTTTATCGAACAACGTAAACAAAACGCTTAATCAATTTTGAAAATATTGAATTTACATTTTAGCTGATTATTAATCGGGATTAATTGCATGAGCAGTGAAGAGCAAGTTGCTCCAAAGAATTTTATTCAACAGATAATTGAAAAAGATATAGCTGCCGGGAAGAACAGTGGCAAGATTGCTACCCGTTTTCCACCTGAGCCTAATGGGTATTTGCATATCGGTCATGCTAAATCCATCTGTTTGAATTTCGGTGTTGCACGTGATTATAACGGCACCTGTAATTTACGTTTTGATGATACTAATCCGCACAAAGAAAATATTGAGTACGTTGAAGCCATCAAGAAAGATGTGCAGTGGCTGGGTTTTGACTGGGATGATCGACTTTACTACGCGTCAGATTATTTTGAAAAACTTCATGGCTTTGCCGTTGAGTTAATCAAAAAAGGCAAAGCTTATGTCTGCGATCTCAGTGCCGAAGATATTCGTACCTATCGGGGTACTTTGAAAACGCCAGGTAAAGACAGTCCTTTTCGGAATCGCAGTGTTGAAGAGAATCTGGATTTATTTGCTCGCATGCGTGCAGGTGAATTCAAGGATGGTGAGAAACTACTGCGTGCCAAAATTGATATGGCTTCACCGAACCTGAATATGCGTGATCCTGTCATTTATAGAATACGTCATGGTGTTGTGCATCATCAGACTGGTGAAGCCTGGTGTATCTATCCTATGTATGATTTTACTCACTGTCTTTCAGATGGTATCGAAGGGATCACCCATTCACTCTGTACTCTGGAATTTGAAGACCACCGACCTTTGTACGACTGGTTCCTGAATGAAATTGATGTCGGTTGTCACCCACAACAGATCGAGTTTTCACGTCTGGTTCTGGAAAGCACCATCACCAGTAAACGTAAACTAACTGAATTGGTAAATGAAGGGTTTGTAGAAGGCTGGGATGATCCGCGTATGCCCACGATTGCAGGAATGCGTCGTCGAGGTTATTCGGCCAAATCCATTCGAGATTTCTGTGAACGTATTGGTGTGACCAGGTCCGATAATTTTATCGAAATGGCTTATCTTGAAAATTGCATTCGTGAAGATTTGAATACCAATGCGCCACGTCGTATGGCTATTTTGCACCCTCTAAAAGTGGTGATCAGCAACTATCCTGAAGATAAGCTTGAACAACTCAGTGCAGCCAATCATCCACAGGATGAGAGCCTGGGAAGCCGAGAAATTACATTCAGTCGCGAGGTGTATATTGATCGCAATGATTTCATGGAAGTGGCTCCCAACAAGAAATTCAAGCGTCTGGTCAGTGGTGGCGAAGTACGCCTGCGTAACGCCTATGTGATTCGCTGTGACGAAGTTATTAAAAACGAGCAGGGTGAGATCATCGAGCTCCACTGCAGCTATGATGAGGCTACGCTGGGAGCCAATCCTGAGGGACGCAAAGTCAAAGGCGTGATCCACTGGGTTTCAGCCAACAACGGGATTGCCGCAGAAGTCCGTCTTTATGATCGCCTGTTTACTCACCCCAATCCGGACAAAGCCGAAGAAGGCACCGACTACAAAGACCACCTGAATTCTGACTCCCTGAGGACGTTGACCCATTGTTACCTCGAAGCGAGCCTGGATCAGGCTCAGCCCGGAGAGACGGTTCAGTTTGAACGAGAGGGTTATTTTTGCCTGGACAGCGGCCATGTGGTTGATGATAAGCCCGTTTTCAACCGTACTGTTACCCTGCGTGATACCTGGGCAAAAATCGAGAAAAAATCGGGCTAGAAGGGCTTAGAATTAAGGCTCTCAGTGATAACCGGATGAATAGAAAAATTCACGCTAAGTACCGAAAATTTCAAGATTTGATATTGACTTGCCTGCCCCCTTCGCGTAAATTGCGCGCTTCCTTGCTACAGGGGCTATAGCTCAGCTGGGAGAGCGCTTGCATGGCATGCAAGAGGTCGGCGGTTCGATCCCGCCTAGCTCCACCAGAATTGTAAAAGGTTACGTAAGAAGACGATAAAGTTTAGTCCCCATCGTCTAGTCGGCCTAGGACACCGCCCTTTCACGGCGGTAACAGGGGTTCGAATCCCCTTGGGGACGCCAATTTAAAGCAGTAAAAACAGGGGCTTAACAGCCCCTGTTGCTTTTCTAGCATTTCATCCTACAAATTATCCTACAGTTTTGATCCATTTAAGCAGTTGTGAGACTCTCTTCGCTACTGACTAGATATCTTAGCCTTCTTTTAAATATTTAAGGTAATAGTAGTTAGTAACAACCATCAAAAGTTTCCTAAAAAATTATAAATATCTCCTCGAGGCATAAAAAGGCAATAGGCTGGCATGCAGCAGGAGTTGCACTGATAGCTACAACCGAAAACAGAGTGATCACTTCTTCAGGTTGTGAATAGTGGAACGATCTCTATCCCTCGATTATTAGCCAAAACGAGCTCATTTTCATCGGCATCGAGGTCCACGATGGTGATGACGATAGCATTTCTAATCGTCGCAAGGAATGAGTCATTAACTGGAGCTCCTGATCCCGCGCTGACCAGATTGTGATAGGTGATATTCTTGCTTATCGAGGTTCGCGGACCGATGGAGAACACTCGCGTGTCGCCTGTGCCATAAAAAGGCTCTACCGGTGTAAACTCGAAACTCCTTGCTGTGACGTCGACCTGTAGTTCGCTCCCTGTGAAGGGTATATAGTACGATTTCACGTGGAGCCGGGTTCTACCTGCCGAATCCCCACAATTGTGCACATTGATAGATACACCTCTCGTACGTCCCTGTTGTCGCCAAATCTGTTTGATATCAACAGAATCCAGCATATCCCATGGTCTATTTAGGTGTGGTGCGCCACTGAATAGTGCATACAAACGATTAGTATCGCTGGCATTGAAACACGTCGATGTAAACAGATCGGGTAAGGGATCGGAAGAGGCAATCTGACTGTAAGGTGGATTAGGCTCTATCATCTGTTCACCAATTGAGTTCGCAGCTTTATACCAACTCATCGTATGGTTTACTCCCCACTTAGGGTAACGAGCATCGACATACCAGGGTAGATATATGCTGCTATCAGATGAGTATAGATAACTTGCGCCGTTAACTTGAAATTGAATCGATTTCTTGGAAAGAGGCGGCATTTTAGTTATCAATTTATAGATACCCCTCTGGTTCACTGTACTCCAGTAATCCTCCAGGTTTGCAGGTTCCGGAGTGATTTCGTGAAACTGGAACTGACAGAGATATTTGTCGATTGTGCCCTCATGTACCCTTAGTGGTTCTGACGCGAGATCCAATGCGGAGCGAATCGCCTTCTTTATCTGTCGTATAACGCTACTTGGCAACTGTTCGTAGCCGGGGTAGGTTTCTTTCGCATGCCGTTCGACTAATTCTGTAAACCAAGGAATCACCCTGTTGTTCAGAAGCATACGTAGAGGCTTGAAGCCAAAGTCGTCATCAACACTACTCGCTTCAGCGAAACCAGTTGGAAACTCGGCAACCTCGACGTAGCTAACGGGGTTTAGGTCCACGTTGGAGACCTCAATCTCGACCTTGTTTCCGGTGACTAAGGGCTCGTAGCGTTTCGTTACTGATACACCTTTCTTGAAGCAGATACACGCCTGAGGTATAGGCAGACGAACCGGTGAAGAACCATTTGCTCCCGTTGGAGCTAGATAATCGATATACGAATTCACACCTGGGCTTTTATCAACATCAATGCAGACCCTGTCGCCCGGGTATTCATCTAAATTAATATCTGAAATATTGAGTTTTACTGAGAACTTTAGCGTTGCATCGCCATCGAGCTCATTAAGATGGATTTCGAATACTCTACTGCTACGGAAGAGCTCTAATGCTGCCTCAAGTGCATATTCTGGACGAACGTGAACACTGATTCTGGCGCATCATGAACACCCATTCTGCTCCATCGTGAACACCCATTCTGGTGGGAACGTGAACACTTT
>JAPHRJ010000061.1 GCA_026196045.1 Gammaproteobacteria bacterium | reverse complement strand
TCCGCGGGAATAATCCAGTACGTGAAGCCATTCATGCCGTCTTTCTTTATCACGCCATTAAAGCGGGTATGGATATGGGGATTGTGAATGCTGGTCAGTTAGCCATTTATGATGACCTGCCTGCTGAATTACGTGAAGCCGTTGAAGATGTGGTTTTAAATAAACGAGATGATGGTACTGAGCGCCTGCTGGACATTGCTGAGAAATATCGTGGTGATGGTAGTACGGCCAGGAAAGAAGATCTTGAATGGCGCAGCCTGCCTGTAGCCAAGCGACTTGAGCATGCCATGATCAAGGGTATTGATATCTTTGTTGTCGATGATACTGAAGAGGCACGTCAAACTTTTGATCGTCCAATTCAGGTGATCGAAGGCCCGTTAATGGATGGCATGAATGCCGTGGGTGATCTGTTTGGCGAAGGTAAAATGTTTTTGCCACAGGTGGTCAAGTCAGCACGAGTAATGAAAAAAGCCGTAGCCCATTTGATTCCCTTCATTGAAGCCGAAAAATCTGATGGTGCAAGAAGTAATGGTAAGATCCTCATGGCCACGGTTAAAGGTGATGTACATGACATTGGTAAGAACATTGTGGGTGTTGTTCTGCAATGTAATAACTTTGAGGTATTTGATATTGGTGTCATGGTTCCTGCAAACCAGATCATTGACGCCGCCAAAGAGCACGATGTTGATATCATCGGTTTGAGTGGACTGATTACACCCTCCCTGGATGAGATGGTGCATATGGCCAAAGAGATGGAACGTTTAGGTTTTGATATTCCATTAATGATTGGTGGGGCCACAACATCCAAAGCACATACGGCTGTAAAAATTGAACAGCATTATCACGGTGCAACCGTCTGGGTTAAAGATGCCTCACGTGCTGTGGGCGTCGCACAAAATCTGATTAGTGAAGACAATAAAGATGATTTTGTTTCAAAATTACGAGCAGAGTACGAACAGGTTCGACAGAATCACGCAGGTCGTCGCGCTAAAACGGACTGGCTGGATCTCGAACAGGCTCGCGACAACAAGATAAAGATCAACTGGGACAGTTACACGCCACCTGTACCTGCAATTAAAGGGTTACAGGTTTTTGATGATATGCCACTGGAATATCTGGTGCCCTATATCGACTGGACTCCATTCTTCCATACCTGGGAACTCAAAGGCAGTTACCCAAAAATTTTTAACGACAAAGACAAAGGTGTTGAAGCGAAAAAACTGTATGCTGATGCACAGGCCATGCTTAAACAAATTGTCGACGAACGTTGGTTAAAAGCACGTGCGGTTGTCGGTATGTTCCCTGCCAATAGCATCGAAGATGATATTGAAGTGTATGCTAATGATGATCGTAAAGAAGTGACGATGACGTTACATCATTTACGCCAGCAAACTCAGCGTGCGCCAGGTAAGCCAAACTATTGTTTATCAGACTTTGTTGCTCCAAAAGAATCATTAAAAACAGATTATATCGGCGGCTTTGTAGTAACTACGGGAATTGGAATTGACGAGCATGTCGCTCGTTTTGAAGCCGAGCATGATGATTACAGTGCGATCATGCTTAAAGCTCTGGCCGATCGTCTTGCTGAAGCTTTTGCTGAGCACATGCATGATCGTATGCGTCACATTAACTGGGGTTTTGAATCAAAAGACTGGTCTCCTGATTCAGGCTTAAAGAACAGGATGTTCGATAATAAAAACTTGATCAAGGAAAATTATCAGGGTATTCGCCCAGCACCTGGTTATCCGGCCTGTCCTGATCACACTGAGAAGCCCCTGTTATGGCAATTACTCGATGCTGAAAATAATACGGGAGTTAAACTGACCGAAAGCCATGCTATGTGGCCCGCCTCGTCAGTCAGTGGCTGGTATTTTAGTCATCCGGATGCACGTTATTTCGCCTTGGGTAAGATCAATCGTGATCAAGTTGCAGAGTATGCCAAACGTAAAGGTTTAAGTATGGCCGAAGCGGAACGTTGGTTAGCTCCGAACCTTGGTTATGAGCCAGAGTAAAATTGTTCAGGTAAAATGTTGTGCATAATTGGGTTATGGATTTATCTTCCGAATCCCCATTGTATGTACAAACCTAATATTTTTGCTCGAGCGTCCTTCTTTATCTGTTCTAGTGGGTTGTATGAATAGCGTAATGCAATATCTGTAATAATTTACATTACGCGATATTGTATTAGGCTCTGTTCATGCTCATTAGTTTTTCTAATTCAAGATTTACTTAATCTAACTCATAATATTTATTTGCTGTAATAAAGTTATATGTTCTAGACTGGGTAATTATTTTTTATCCGAGGAAATTCCTTATGAAAAGCAGAAGCACCATACTGATCCTTTCCGTTATATTGTTATTAGTCATCGGAGGAAAAGGGTATGCACAAGCTCAGAATAATCGGATTTATGGCAAAGTAACCGAAATTATTAATATCTCCGGGTATACCTATCTCCAGGTTGATGATGGTAAAACCCAAACCTGGGCAGCAGGGCCGGTTACATCCGTTAATAAAGGTGACATGGTTGCTTTTGATCTCGGTATGGTCATGCGAGATTTTCACAGCAAAGCCCTGAATCGTGATTTTGAGGTAATTTATTTTGTTAATCGTTTTATATCTGACAAGGTAACAACAGGTAGTGCTCAGGATCTGGAATCAAAAGCACATGGAAAAGTAACGCAGGGACATACAGGAAAAACGTTTAAGGGGATCAAAAAACTCAAAAATGGTAACACCATTGCTGAAATCTATGCTCATAAAGAAAGTTTGAAAGATAAGACTATAAGGGTACGAGGGCAGGTGAGTAAATTTACTGGAGAAATATTAGGTAAGAACTGGTTGCATATTCGTGACAGTAGCACGCTGGATGATCTTACTGTTACGACTGACGATACGGTTGCAGTCGATGATATTGTTATTATAGAAGGTAAATTAAAACTGGATAAGGATTATAGTTATGGTTACGTATATCCGGTGATAGTGGAAGATGCGACTGTTATCAAAGAGTGAGTATGTGATTTCACTAATTTTGTGGAACAAATATGAGCCAGAATCTGCCTGATAGTTTGCTTGTCTTATCTTATCTTAGCTTAGCTTATTTTATCCAGGCATTGAATATTGAAGCTAGTTATTAGCTAATCCCCATTCCACAATTATTCAAATGCCAGGCCAGTGCCCGATCCATGGTGGTGGCATGCAGGCTAAACCATTCAGGGATGTATTGGTTTATATACTGGTGAGCTTCAGTCAGTTGGTTTTGTTGGACCAATGCTTCTAATTGCATGAACTCACTCAAAACACGTTCATGTTCACCCTGATGGATGGGTGCTTGGCGGAAAGCCAGACTGATTCATCAGGTCATTTTCTCGTGAAAAGTGCGCCTGGGTGTGTCATCTATGCTGTTATTGCCAACGGAGAGCGTGTCTTCTTGCCAGTTAATCAGGAGGGCTGCGTTATTTTCATTGGATACTGCTCAATAAACTGTAAGAAGGTGTATGTTGTTCTGTCAGTATCGTTAATTGAGGGGGGAGATAGTTGAGTCGGATCAACCCTCGCTCACTTTTTCTATCTGGGATTGAAGTATTTTTAAAGCGGCCTCTTTGTCAGGTCGGCCAACTGCGACAACTTTATTATTAACAATTAACGCAGGGAAGGTCATAATTCCCAACTCATCTATTAATTTCTGTCCTACAGCTGAGTCAATATCAAAAGAATGCAGGCTAAAACCCAATTCATCACAGATGGACTGCCATACGGTTTCCGTTTCCTGACATCGGGAACTGAGTCTGGTCAATACGAGCTGTATATCCATAAGCATAAGTTGGTGCAATCCTGAGAGTATGAGAATTAGCTATAAATAGTGAATAAGAAAGTCCATATGATCTTTGATAGAGATCAAGTGAATTTATATACTATTTATACCGGTATGTGTTGAGCGCACAGGCTTCGTTTCGTGCTCATTTATGCGATAATATAAACAGGTCTGTCAAACGCTTAAATGAATTGTTTATAAAATAGGCAAAGTTTATAGTGTTACTCAGTCATTTCATTTTGGGGATATTATGTTATGAAGCCTGATGCTGAGGCTATTGAAGAGTTAAAGCGTATTTATCTGTTTGATGCGCTGAATGATACGCAGCTGGAAAAAATGTTGCAGTCCGCAATAATGGTCAATCTGGCGGCAAAAGAAATTCTGTTTGAAGCGCGTCAACCCGCACAGCGCTTTTATCTGGTACGCTCTGGCCAGATCAAGCTCTATAGTATTTCTGCAGATGGTGACGAAAAGGTGATGGAGATTGTTTATCCCTGCCAGACTTTTGCTGAAGCCATTATGTTTATGCAAAAGCATCTCTATCCTGTCAGTGCCGAGGCGATTAAAAAAACTGAGTTAATTAGCTTTAGCATGTCAGTGTTCAAGGAGATCCTGGAAGAATCAAAGGAAACCTGTTTTCATTTAATGGCAACCATGAGTCGCCGGCTTCATTCTCGTATTGGTGAAATCAATAACCTCACTTTGCACAATGCGACATACCGACTGGTTGTATTCCTGCTTGAACAACTGCCTTCTGAAGCGGTGGAGTTATCTGAAATACATCTAACCACACCGAAGAGTGTGGTGGCATCTCGACTGGCTATTCAACCTGAAACCTTTTCACGTATTCTGACTCGTCTGGCTGGCAAAGGTCTGATTGAAGTGCATGGTAATGATATTCTGTTGCTGGATGTTGATGGATTACGTGACCTGCTTTAATACTCCTGATTAAAAACTGGTAATAAAATATACAAATTCTACTCAGCTTATTTAAGCATTTGCTAATTTGTATTAAGGATAATAACTGCTTTACTTAACAATGATTTATAGGCGGTTTATATCTTTGATTTAGATCAAGGTGGTTTTACAGACGACTGTGGGTTAATACACCCGCCGTTTATTCGCACAAACGAGGGGATAACAATGAGCGAAATGTTCACAAAGTCCATGGCCCGAAATATGTTTTATGGCGGGTCCGTGTTTTTCTTTTTACTATTTCTGGGGTTGACCTTTGACACAATGAGTGTTCTACCCGAGCGCGATCACAGGGAAAATATTACACCTGAAGTTGCCAGGGGCAAAATGGTATGGGAAGTCAACAACTGTGTCGGTTGTCATTCGTTGATGGGGGAAGGTGCTTATTTTGCTCCTGAGCTCGCGAACGTCTATAACCGCTTTGGTAATAGTAAGGATGCCATTATTGGTTTTATCAAAAGCCGCCCAGTTGATGGTATTCCGGGTCGCCGCAGTATGCCGCAGTTTAATTTATCGGATGACGACCTGAACGCTGTCGCTGAGTTCCTTAAGTGGACTTCAGAGATTGACGATGCAGGTTGGCCGCCAAACATTCAAGGTTAAGGGGGGATATAATAATGCAATATCAATCACAGGCTGTTGCCAAACCCTATTTTATTGCCGCTCTTGGACTGTTTGCTGGACAGATCCTGTTTGGTTTAATAATGGGGTTACAGTACGTCATGGGAGATTTTCTTTTCCCTGAAATTCCATTTAATGTTGCCCGTATGGTGCATACCAACCTGCTAATTGTCTGGTTGTTATTTGGCTTTATGGGTGCCGCTTATTATATGGTGCCGGAAGAGAGTGAAAGGGAGATACATAGTCCCAAGCTTGCTCTGGCGTTATTCTGGATCTTCCTTATCGCAGGTGCTTTAACGATTGTCGGTTATCTTGCCGTGCCATATGCAACACTGGCCAAGATCACTGGTAATGATTTATTACCTACGATGGGACGTGAGTTCCTTGAACAGCCGACGATCACCAAGATTGGTATTGTGATCGTCGTCCTGGGCTTCCTGTTTAACATCACCATGACAGTTCTTAAAGGCCGTAAAACGGTTGTCAGTTCGGTAATGTTAATAGGCTTCTGGGGTCTGGCTATATTCTTCCTCTTCTCTTTCTATAACCCGGAAAATCTGGTACTGGATAAATACTTCTGGTGGTGGGTTGTGCATCTGTGGGTAGAGGGCGTATGGGAATTAATCCTGGGCTCAATCCTTGCTTTCGTTTTAATTAAAGTAACGGGTGTGGATCGCGAAGTCATTGAGAAGTGGCTGTACATTATTATCGCGATGACGTTGATTACCGGTATTATCGGTACAGGTCACCATTACTACTGGATTGGTGCGCCGGAATACTGGCAGGTACTGGGTTCAATATTCTCAGCACTGGAACCTATCCCATTCTTCATGATGGCTGTGTTTGCCTTTAATATGGTTAACCAGCGTCGCCGTGAACACCCCAATAAGGCTGCAACCTTGTGGGCATTGGGTACGGCGGTAATGGCCTTCCTGGGGGCTGGCGTGTGGGGCTTCCTGCATACACTGGCACCAGTGAACTTCTACACTCATGGTTCGCAAATTACGGCTGCACATGGTCACATGGCTTTCTATGGTGCGTATGTGATGATTGTTCTGTGTATAATCTCTTACTCTATGCCATTAATGCGGGGCCGTGCAGCGGCTAATCCACCAAAAGCACAGGTTGTCGAAATGTGGGCGTTCTGGGTCATGACGATTTCTATGGTCTTCATCACCTTGTTCCTGACGGGTGCCGGCATCCTGCAGATCTGGTTACAACGTATGGGTGATACGCCAATGTCGTTTATGGCTGGTCAGGACCAGATTGCATTGTTCTACTGGTTGCGTGAAATTGCCGGTGTGGGTTTCCTCATTGGTCTGATCACGTACTTCATTAGCTTCTTTGTCGGAGGCGAAGAACAGGCCAGCTAGTATCATTGGCTGTAATTCTCTGTAACTAAAATAAGGGGTTCTGGTTAATCACCAGAGCCCCTTTGTTATGGGGGACTGGAAATTTTTAAATTCACCTTCTTTATAGTCTGTTGTTATAAAACATTTCTAAGTTAAGGGCTTTCCTTTTTATTGCGGGTATGAATAAAGTCGACACTATTTCAGCTCCACACCCTAAAGGGTATTATCCTCCTGGTGATTTTGCTATCTGGTTTTTTATTTATGCAGAGTTACTGGCCTTTGGTGTTTTCTTTGTAACTTATGCTTTTGCGCGTACTTATAATGTTGAAATGTTCAATGCCTCGCAGCTTGAACTGAATCGTACAGCTGGTGCCATCAACACTGTTTTACTCATTACCAGTAGCTATTTTGTAATCCGAGCTGTCGCCGCCATCCGTGAGGATCAACAGAACCTCTGTGTTAAGTGGCTTTTTGCGGCTATTTTTCTGGGCGGAATGTTTCTTGTCGTTAAGATTATTGAGTTCAAGGCCAAGTTTGCAGCGGGCATCTCATTAAGCACCAATACCTTCTATACTTTTTATTTTTCCATGACCGTTTTTCATTTTATGCATGTAATTTTAGGCATGATTATCCTGGGAGCGGTAATGTTAAAAGCACGACGCGGTGGATACTCCAGCCAGGAGCATACGGGAGTCGAAACAGGGGCTTCGTACTGGCATATGGTTGATCTGGTCTGGATTATTTTATTTCCCCTGGTTTATGTGATTCGATGAGCATGAAGTCGTTTTGAATGATGAAACCTGCAAACAATAATTTTATGTTTATAAGGCCCTGCACCTGGGTCTGGATCATTCTAATGTTATTAACCCTGGCAGTCCTGTTTATTGGGCAGGCAGGATTAGGAGGCACAACCGTTGTGTGTATTTTATTGATATCCACGTTTGTGAAAACACAGATGGTTGCCGATTACTTTATGGGACTGAAGCGAACCCGTCTGATATGGCGTGCTATAGTTACAGTCTATTTGCTGCTAGTTATGTCATTGATTGGCCTGGCTTACTGGCTTTCCCTATCTTAGGAGTCTGTGTATGACAGATCGTTTACAGGAAGCTGACAAAATGGAAGAACTGCCTTTTTATCTTTCGGCGGGAAACGAAATTGAGTTATTTGAGCATGCCTGGAAGCATAAACTCCCGGCGCTGATCAAAGGCCCCACGGGTTGTGGTAAGACGCGTTTTATCGCGCACATGGCCGCACGTCTTGGAAGACCGTTATATACGGTGGCCTGCCATGATGATTTAACCGCTGCGGATCTGGTTGGCCGACATTTAATTGGAGAAGGTTCTACCTACTGGGTTGATGGTCCTTTAACCCGGGCCGTACGTGAAGGTGGGATATGTTATCTGGATGAAGTCGTCGAAGCTCGAAAAGATACAACCGTTGTATTGCACCCTTTATCGGATGACCGAAGAATATTACCGATTGAACGTACGGGTGAAGTTCTGCATGCGCCTCCTGAGTTTATGTTAGTTGTGTCCTATAATCCTGGTTATCAGAATCTGTTAAAAGGCATGAAACCCAGTACACGACAGCGTTTTGTTTCCATGCGTTTTAATCACCCCAAAGCCGGACAGGAACAGGAAGTTGTAATAAAAGAAACCGGCATTGACGAGATGATGGCAAAACGACTGGTTGCTTTGGCCAACTCATTCCGCGCACTAAAAGACCATGATCTGGAAGAAAGTGCCAGTACACGCTTGCTGGTATATACCGCTACATTAATTAAAAGTGGGTTTGATCCGGCCGAGGCCTGTCGAGCGGCAATGGTTGAACCATTAAGTGATGATGAAGAAACAGTCGCTGCACTCATGGAAGTGGTCTATGCAACCTTCGGACAATAATTCACAGGAATGTGAAGGACAGTCATTAGCCGTAATCGCTGAAGCTTTGTATTTGTCTAATTTATTACTGGTGCCGGGACTGTCTTTTGCCGTATTACTCTGGTTGCATTTGAAACACCGTAAGCACGAATCTGAGCTGGCTCAAAGCCATTTATATGAAACCGTAAAAGCCAGTCTTTGGGTTGGTGTGTTATTGGTGGTGGTGAATATTCTTATTTTCCTGATGGGCGGGTATGAGTCAGCTAACACATGGTTAGTCGTAATTATTTATTTTACAACGGTGCATTCAGCCTTTGTATTGCTTGGGATGCTAGGGTTGGCCAAAGCCATGGCCTGTAAAGTATGGCGATATCCGTTGCCTTAAAAGTATGTGTGTTTGTATTCCTATCGTAAATAGACCGCCAGACTATTCGGCATTACAGAAAAAACGACGCTGGTCACAGGCTGGTTTCTTTGCCCTGTTTATTTTTGCTCCTGTTCTGAATATCTTTCGTCTTGATCTTAATCTGGGACATTTTATTTTGTTTGGTTATGACTGGACATTGGGACTGGAAGCCTTTGTCTCAGGTCAGGCCAGTTCTGTTGAGGCAGCTTTCAATATTTTTGTTCGTGGTTTCCTGCCTATCGTGATTGTATTTGGTGGCGGTGCCTGGATAGCCTGGAAGTACGGACGATTTTATTGTGGCTGGTTGTGTCCACACTTTTCTGTGGTGGAAATGATCAATGGCCTGATGCGTCGTACTTTTTCCAAGCTCAGTATCTGGGATAAACAGAAAGTATCGGCATTAAATCCCGATGGTACTCAGGTACCAGCCAGCAAATGGAATAGTTTTTTACTAGGAACCGCAGTTCTTGGATTTGCCTTTTTATGGGCGGTGGTTCTGTTAACCTATTTATTGCCGCCCAAAGAAATCTACAGCAATTTATTTAATGCTGAGCTAACCCATAATCAATTCGTGTTTATTAGTGTAGGGACCCTGGCATTATTTATTGAATTCATGTTCGCTCGACATTTGTTCTGTCGCTTTGCCTGTGCTATTGGGTTCTTTCAGAGTGTGCTCTGGATGGCTAACAAGAAAGCCCTGGTGGTCGGTCTGGATCGAAGTCGTGTGTCAGATTGTAGTTCCTGTAATGCCGCCTGTGAACAGGTCTGTCCCATGCGCTTGAAGCCCCGTTCGATTAAACGCAAGATGTTTACCTGTACCGAGTGTGCACAATGTCTTGCCGCCTGTGAACAGGTACAGGCCGGTGGTATCGGTAATGCCGGTAAAATTCAGACACCTTTATTGCAATGGATTGATGGAGAGTGTGCGCTGGATGTATCGAAACGAGATTTTGGTCAGCGGCCGGATGTCCCTGCCAGTTGTTTTAACGGACAGGTATACAGAACAATTAAGAGTAAATCATAATGGAAGAGTGGGTCGGTAAAGTCTGGCATCGCCTGATTACACGGGCAGCACAAAACCGTTTTCCCGAAGCGGCCGTGAATCTGGAAGAGGTGCGTAAACCGGTTGGGATCATGTTTCGAGCTATGGGTGGTGATGGTGGTCTGCGCATTGATGCGGCAGGCAATACCCGTAACCAGTCACGTCGAAACTGGATACAACGTCTGGCAGGTGCCAATACTCAGGTGTGTCTGGGCTGGCGCGAAGAAGAAGCCCTGTTACTTCCCTCTACGATTGATGTCTTTCCCGAAGCAGCCTTAAACCGAGATCTTTATTTGTGGTTAGCGGCGCTGGCTTCCGGGGATACTATTCCGGGCGATGACTGGTTTCTGCATAACCAGTGGTTATGTAGCAAAGTCCTGCAACGTATGCCGGGTATGCAAAGTCGTTATCAACGCCTGGTTGAAGCGCAACTGGCATTACGTCCTGATCCAAAGTGTTTAGCGGAGGATGAAGCGGCGCAGGAGCAGGCCATATGTCAGGCCTTGCAGCATCCAGGTCAGGCTATCCAGTTACCCGAAGCCAGTGCCGAACCGTTACCCGTATATCTATGGTTACATCCCAGTCCGCCTAAGAACCAGAGTGCAGTCGCCAAACAGGAACTGAAAGAAGCTCCCGATTCCGATGAGGATGGCGAGGTCCAGATTGCTGAGGAACAAAAACGACGCGAGACCGAACGGGTCGATATGCCCGATGGTAACAAAGGCATTTTGCTGGATCGGTTTGAGAATATTTTTACCTGGGCCGAATACACCAAAGTTGATCGCGCCACAGAAGAAGATGATGATCTGGATAGTGCCGAGCAGGCCGCTGATGATCTCGATACCATTAGCGTAGCGCGAGATGAAAAAAGTACGGCCAAGCGTCTGCGCTTCGATCTTGATCTACCCCCTGAAGATAGCGATGATATTATGCTGGGTGAAGGTATCCTGATACCAGAATGGGATTATCGTAGTTCAACCATGCGTCCAGATTACTGCAAGATCCAGCCAATGCTGGCTCGTGATAGTGAAGCCATAGAACTCCCAGTTCATCTACGCTCAACGGCCAAACGCATACGTGCCCAGTTTGAAGCTCTGGCCCCGGTACGAGTCTGGCATAAGGCTCAACAGGATGGCAGTGAAGTGGATCTGGATTCTTACCTGCACTTTGTCGCTGAACGTACCCATGGCGGCTCCTATGCCGAGCAGGGACTGTATCGAGATTTTCGTGGTAGTTACCGCGACCTGGCCTGTCTGGTTCTGGCTGACCTGTCTTTATCAACGGATGCCTGGGTTAACAGTCACGCCCGTGTGATCGATGTGATTCGTGATAGCCTGATGCTCTTTGCTGAAGCATTGGGAGAGACCGCAGACAGGTTTGCCATGTACGGCTTTTCATCCCGCCATCGGGATCATGTGCGCTTTCATACTCTGAAAGAATTTGCTGAAACCCATAATAATGAAACCCGTGGGCGTATCGAAGCCATCCGCCCAGGCTTTTATACGCGTATGGGGGCGGCCATTCGTCATGCAACAAATATTCTGAATAAACAAACCGCCAGTCAACAACTATTATTAATTCTGACCGATGGCAAGCCCAATGACCTGGACCAGTATGAAGGGCGTTATGGAATAGAAGACACCCGGGTCGCGCTGATGGAAGCGCGCAAAACCGGCCTGCAGCCTTTCTGTGTCACCATTGATGAAAAGGCCAATGATTATTTGCCTCATATTTTTGGTACCGGGGCTTACGTGGTAATTCGTAACCCGGCTGAGTTGCCCCGTGAGCTGCCATTGTTATACGCTAGATTGACCCAAAACAATTTTTGATAATTGACCTGATAGTAAAATGCACAGCTATGTGCGCCATCAGGTGCGGGGAAAGTAACAGGAAAACGGGCCATTGATGGCCGGTGTTTTTAAAAAGAATGAACTGGAGGTTGGTTCCCAAAATGAAATCACAAATGAAAATGTTTGTACTGGCCGTGATTATCCTCATCTTGATAACGGCCGTGATCCTGGGGCTCGTGGTGGACTATACCAGTCCGATAACCTGGATACTGGTGATTGCTCTGGGAGGAATACCGTTCCTGCATAAAAAGTTTATGGCTGAGAAATTCCTGCAATGGAAAGATGAGTACAGTGTTGGTATCGAAAGTATCGACCGCGATCACAAAAAACTCATCAGTCTGATCAACCAGCTACAGACTGCCGTGGATTATTCCACTGATGAAGAATTTGAGCGTGAAGCACTGGATGCTGCCCTGGATTACACCCGTCATCATTTCGAACTGGAAGAAAACATGATGAGTGAAAATGGTTATCCCGAGTATGAGGCGCATAAGGCTGAACACCAGAAGATGATCGACAAGGTCAATACTTTAATGGGTAGCTATGCACAGAACCCACACAACACCCTGCATGATGCACAGGTGTTTTTAAAGGAATGGTTGATTCACCATATTAACGGCACGGATCAGAAATACAGTGGCTTCCTGCGTGATAAAGGTGTGAAATAAGGTAAGCAGTTTCTAATTTCTATTCCTGTTTTTGTCTTATGAGGCAAACGCATATCTACCTTGTGCAGTCTGCTTGGCACGGTACATGGCCATATCTGCCGCTTTTATTAAGGTGCTACACTCATCACCATTTGTTGGGAACAGGCTAATCCCGATACTTCCTTTAACCTGGATGATGTGTTCTTCAATATAAAATGGAAGTGCAATTTCCAGTAATAATTTTTTTACTACCTTTTCGACATCTTCAAAATGATTTAACTGATCAATAAGAATAGTAAACTCATCACCACTTAACCTGCCAACGATATCTATTTCTCGCACAGTATTCGTCAGGCGGTAGGCTAATTCCTGTAATAGCTTATCACCCACCTCATGGCCTAATTCATCATTGACCTGTTTAAACTTGTCCAGATCGAGAAACAGCAAAGCAAAATAAGTATTGTTACGGCGTGCATGCGTGATCGCCTGACTACAATATTCTTCAAACAGTCGGCGATTAGGTAATTTAGTAAGGATGTCATGGTAGGCTAACATGCGAAATTGTTCCTCACTATTTTCGAGTGTCTTTATGATTGGTCGAACAGAACGTAAAGCAAGGAAAGTACTAGTTGAAACAAACAGGGTCGCTAATATCATCGCAATAATACCGGCACGGATGTAAGGAGCGCGTACCTCCTCGAGATCAATCTTGGCCACAATTCCCCAGTGCAGGGCTGGGATGGGACGATAGGCAGCCAGTACCAGTTTGCCCCGATAGTCCAGCCCTTCGAGCGTACCAATTTGATCGGCAAGTGCGCGTTGCATGGGTTCTGCAAACTCATGTTTTATGGGGATGGGAATCGGAAAATTACTATTGTCATGGTGGTGGCCAAGTAGAAACATGATCTGGTCGTTCGCCTGCATGGCCAGGGTAAACCCTCCAGTTTTACCAATACCGGAGAAAGCATTTTGTGCCGTATGCAACTGTTGCAGGACTATATTCTGCGTCATAGCAAAATTATGGTGGGATATTTCATGGCTAATCATGGCTTCAATCAGCGCAGCACGACCTTTAACAATGTCGGCTAGCCGTTGTGCCTGTTGCTCACAGGCGGCCTGATAAAACAACAGGGTAATGATGATGGTAAAGATGGCTGTGCTGACGGCGCGAGTGATTATCTGTCGACGACTGTTACATCGAAAATTATAATCTTTCTGGTCAGAGGATTCTTTCATGGATCATTCCATAACCCTGCTTAAAGTTGCTTTGTCGCTAAATACTTTTTGGTGGGCAGGATGGGGCAGTTAAGGCCGGAATTTTCAACTTTGGCCATCCGTTGACCATTAATTGATACTAGAATATTAATAACAAATAACAACATGATTAATAGTAAGTGTACTATTTCAGCTGACTGCGAAATGCTTCCATTATTGTTGGGCTTCACTGTTTATATCTAATGTAAGGTTGCTCAGCTCAGGTTGCATGATGCAAATGCTATCGTTTTATAAAGGATCTGAGCTTATTCCTTTTCGGTATAGTTGTAGAGCATGGTATATATTTTTCCAGAGAAACAGGGACGATATGATCAGCGACAATGCTGCAGGGCGAAGAAAATAATCTGGCCAGAATGCGGCAAGACAGAACAGCAGTAGCATTAAGCTGTGCAAACGGAAATGATTATGCCCATGCTGTTCGGGTATGATTTTCTTGATATTCGGAACCCTTGCTTTCTTTTTTCCCTCTCCCGGATTGTAATTCATCCAGTGTAGCCAGATCAGAAAGGGAATGATCTTGTATAACATGCCGGTTACGGCCGACATGGCGAATCCCGTGATCATTAAAATTCCAGGAAGAAGGTTTAGTGGCTTATAAGTTAGGTTTAATGACAGTACCCAGACCATGATCGAAAACAGCAGACAGCCCATTGAAAGTCGCCAGAAGTTCAGTGTGATATCAGGGACATGTCGGCGGCGTTTAGACAACAGTTGTAATGTTGTCAGTAAAAATATCAGCAAACCAATTGCCAGTATCGTGGCCATTAAGTTAACCAGCCATTCTTTTTCATGGAAGAATATATAAGTCAGTGTCCAGCCGGAAAGAACAAACAGCATAAACAGGGTGAGGTGACGTTTGATATAGGAAGGATACTCAGGTGTGATCTGAAACATGGGAATGACCTGGTAGGCAATGCCCATGATTAACAGACTGACCCAGCCAAGCAGTCCCCAGGTCATATGAATATTTGTCAGTACCGGTAGTTTTAGCAGAGAACTCCAGCTATAGCCCAGAACCAGATAAACCCCCAGGAGTGTAGTGACACTAAAGGCAAACAGGGCGATACGTGCGGAATAGACGCTTGCATGACCGGGTCGAGCGCGGCGTAATGTCAGCAGTAAAACCAGGATGAAGCCTATGATCGCCACTGCCAGTAAACTGCCAGCCAGGGTAAACACACCCGTGAAAGGCCATAACCAGCCACTCGTTAATGCCAGAGTGCCAGTACTGAGCAGGATAAAAATGATACGGCTGAATATGACCGGGTGAGATATTTGTACACCCATTAAAATGGGAGTTAACTGCTGCAACGCGCCGATCATGATCATGGCCAGATAGCCCAGTGTCAGAAAATGTGTGGCGGCAAGCAGAGACGGATGCCAGCGACTTGAGAAGGCATCCGCGCCTGTCCATAACAGTATAAGACCACAGGCCACGGCAAACAGAGGGGCACTCAGGAAAAACAGCAGTGGAACGGAAAGCGGTGGGGTTTGTGCCAGGGAAAGTGCGGCATTCCTCATGAGTCCGGGTCATCCAGACTGGAATGCAGTAAGGTCAGTGAATTGCTTTTATTCTCAACCAGTTGCTGAATGGTCGAATAGGCCAGTGCATCATTTTCACGCCAGATGAACACATCGTAAAAGATATCGCTGTCATTACAGCACAGGTAGGAAAAATGACGCTTGTGAAGATTGTCGTAGAGCAGATGGGGTTCATGGGTATTTCTGAAGCGTAGATAGTCACCCTGCTCAAGTGTTTCTATTATCTCCAGAGTACGCACCAGTGGTTCTGGAGGTTCCATCTCCGTTGCATCTAGCAGGATTACCTGTGCCATTAATATCTCTACTCGTTCTCTATAAGGGACTGCATTTTGGCTAATACCTGTGCGCTGTCCGAGAATACCTGGTCAGCCATTGGGTACAGAATCATTTCCTCTTTGGCGTTATGCTGTTGCATGAATATCATCAGCGTTTCTGCTTCACCAAGAAATTCATCCCGGTCTTCAGCTTCCAGCGCCTGGCGTAGTGCCGCCAGCAGGCCTCTGATCTGCTCATGCTCATAACGCATCACCTGTGTGGGGCCCATTTCCGATCCCTGAGACTGCTCAAACTCCGGAAATAATATCTGTTCTTCCATGGCAAAGTGGTTTTCAATTGACTGGAAAAAGTTTTCACCGGCGTTTCGTGCGGTTTCCCAGTCACCAGCAGATACGGCATTTTCTGTATCGAGAAAAAGTTTGTCACAGTGTTTGTGATCGTCAGTCATGTGATCAGTGATACCCATTCGTGTACGTCTCCATAAAAATAACCAAATTAATACCAGTGTAATTTTATCAAGAATACACAAACCTGATGTTACTGCCCTTGATAAAAATCAATCGTGAAATGCCACCTGCGACAGACTGATCTGAGCCCGGTTAAATCCGGGTTGTCTTCGGCTAATGGCTGGTTCCAGCGGAAAGCCGAGTTTTGTTATAGACATTATATTTGCCAGAAGGTTTTTTCATGGGCAGGCGTTTAACTTCTTTTAATGTCGCTGCGTCATATACCACTACCGCACCATCCGGATCCCAGATACTGAGCAGGGCGTATTTACCATCACGGGTGAATTCTACATGGGCAGCCGTTTTGCCGGGGGCGGGCTTCAGGGTTTTGACGATTTCCAGAGTGCGTTTGTCGATGACATGAACCAGATCCCTGTTGGGTCCAAAGAACACATCGACCCAGGCGTAGGGGCTGTTCTCATGGCTGCGCATGAAAAAGCCGGGTCCTTTGGTTTTGATACGTTTGATGATTTTCCAGCTTTCCATATCCACAACACTGACCACGCCTTCTTTGATATTCGGCGTGGCCATGACGGTTTTGCCCTGATATTGCCAGGTAATGCCGGAAGACAGGTGGGGCATGCCGGGGATGTCGACGGCGTGGAGTGAGCGGCCAAGATCCAGATCAACGACCTGTCCCATGATCCTGTCTTTTTTACCATCTTTTCCACCGATCTCTCGAGCAGTGCCAATGAGCTGGATGTAATCCTGATCAAAGAAAAAGTCATCAAGACGGGTTTTGACAGGGATGCGGCGCAGGGGGAAAGGCCTGGGTTTAACGAGGTCGCCGGAAACTGGATTATAGTCATGTTCCCAGCCTGAGAAACCCGGTGGTGGGTCGTCCGCGTAACTTATCTCCCATACTTCGGCGACATCTTTGAGTGCGGCTACAAAGCTCTCGCGGGGTTTGGCTGTGTATACGGCACTGACGCGAGAAGGTTCACCGTGGCGGTCTTTAACATTGAAAATTTTGATGGGTTTGAGCTCGGTGGCATCCAGAATCACCAAAGTATTGGGCAGGTAATTGGCGACGGCCACATAACGACCGTCAGCCGAAACAGCCAGATTTCGAGTGTTGATCCCGGCTCGAATTTCAGCCACCAGTTTCAGGTTGTAGATATCGTATTTACTGATCCAGCCATCGCGCGAGGCAAAATAGACAAAACGTCCATTGGGCTCGTATTTGGGGCCGCCATGCAGGGCAAAGCGGGTTTTAAACCGATGGACAGGTTCGAGTTTATCTCCATCCAGCAGGGTCACGTGATGATCCCCCAGCTCGACTACCAGGAACAGGTTGAGCAGGTCATCAACCTGAAAAACCGGTTTATCTCCCAGTGATTTCAGTGGGTTGTGGATTAGATGACTGGCCTTGATTTCAGCCATGTTCCATGGCGGCAGGGCTTTGCCCAACGGAGTGTAGATCAGTTTCACCAGAGCCTGAATTTCTTGCGGGTTCAACTTGTCTTTAAACGCCAGCATCTGGGTAGCCGCTCGACCCTCGCTAATAACGGTGGTGGCCTGTTTTTTACGCAGGCGTTTCAGGTTTTCAGGCAACAGGGCTGGGCCCATGGCACCTAGACGTTGCACCCCGTGGCACTGGGCGCAGTGTTGCTGGTAGAGCTCGTTAACCTTGTTGTCGCTTAATGAGGTTGTGGCTGTTTGGGCATGTAGCTCAGGTGTACTGATTACTAACAGGCCGGCCAATAAGGAGGAAAGCAGGGTTTTATTTTTAAACATACTCAATCGTAATCGGGGTTAAGGGGTTACTGATTTACTGTAACAGAGCCAGTCATTTTCGGATGTGGGCCACAACGATAAGGTAGTGTGCCAGCTTTATTGAATGTTTTTTCATAGGACTCTTCCGGGAAGAAATAGTCCGGCTCAGGTTCGCCTGAGGCCTCAAACCAGACGCTGTGATACTGGCGCTTTTCGTGGTTCTCCCAGCGGATGGTATCACCAGCTTTGATCGTGATGTGCTGAGGAATGAATTTGAATTTTTTGATAACAACCACATGGGTTTCGGCGTTGGCCTGGCTAAATACACATAACGATAACAGGACAGGCGCAAGGAAACTGGTAAGCCGGTATTTCATTTTAACCATGGAATGTTCCTCTATCGTAGATAAATTCAATGTTCCTGAGCTTGCATTATAGCGAGGCCATTATCATCCCGCCTCATAAAAAAAGGCGAGTAGTTTAACTACTCGCCTATGTAAGGTTTATGTAAGGACTTATTTGCTGATTACATTAATTTCTGCATCTTCATCATTAAAGCCCAGCTTGAAGCCTAATGAAACATGATGGAAACGGCTGCTACTGAAATCATCATGGATAGCAAAGCCGATGTTGTACCATTTGTCGGTTGCCATGCTGACATCACCAGGTTTATCTGAAGTCAGTTTGCGTTTCATTTCAATGATCCAGATATCACCATTGAGGCCACCACTGAATTCTACACCCTGGCCGCCGGTCATGATGCGTTCTGCAAGGATGTAGCCATCTTCTGATTCACCGCTGCCGGACTTGTAACGCAGCAGATCCATGAACTGGCCAGCTTCCAGTGCGGCTTTGATCTCAGATTCAGTTTTTAGTTTGTCCCAGCCACCGCGTTTCTTGCCGCCTTTACCTGAGATTTCAATCTCGGTGCGGCTTTCACTCAGGTACTTGGTTACGCCTGCACTAACATTTAGTGTGTTCGCAACCGTACTGGCGTCAGCTGGTTCAGTAGGCATGCTACGCGCATCATGATGACAGGTTTGCCAGCAACCGGAACGCTCTGCGAATTCGACAGTTTCTTCATCGTCAGTCAGCATCACAGCCAGCTTGATCTGGTTCTCAGGATCCATCTTGCCACCCTCGGCAAAAGGTACAGGCGCATGGTCTGTGCTTGGCCATTCGAAGCGCATATACAGGTATTCGCTATCGTTCACGGCCTGTACTTTCAGAGGAATACTGCCGCGTTTGCCAGGGATTGGAGTGGGTTCCAGTTTTTCACCACTAACAATCGTGTTGCCAAAGGTTTCTTCTTCGCCTTCGTGACAGTCATAGCATCGGTCTCCGGCTTTAAGAGGACGGGCACCGCCGTGATCTTTACCAGTAAGAACCCATTCCATTGAGGACTGGCCGGGATAGAACAGGATCAGTTCTGCTGCGGGTATACCATTCCAGTCGACGCCCGTACCGGCGGCGGCTGTTTTCGCCGGTGCGGGTTTTGTGGCTGCAGCAGGAGCCACCGCAACCTGTGTTTCAGCAGGTTCGGCAGGTTTTTCTTCTGCTACAGGTGCTGCTACGGGAGCCGTGCTTTCCCTGGCTGGCTTCTTATCCGCTTCCAGCCACTGAGGAGGGATAGGGCGCTTGTGTTCAGGATTAGGGGTTGCCAGTTTATCCAGCTCTTCATCACTCAGTTGATCGTGTACCTTGCTGTGAGCAATACCTTTATGACAGTCGATACAGGTATTGCCGGCTTCCATGGCATTCATGTGTTGTTTACGTGAGCGTTTCTTCTGGTTTTCAGGATTCATGGACGCAAAGTCGTGGCAGTTACGACACTCACGAGAGTCGGTGTTTTTCATGGCACGCCAGACATTCTGTGCGAGCTGAAGGCGTTTTTGATCAAATTTTTCCGGTGTATCAATGGTTCCCAGAACTTTATGCAGGACTTCGTTGCTAGCCTGAATCTTTCGTACCACTTTATGAACCCAGGGGTCGGGGACATGACAGTCCGAACAGGTGGCACGAACACCACTGCGATTGGTGTAGTGAATGGTTTTTTTGTATTCCTGATAGACGTTTTCTTCCATTTCATGACAGGAAATACAGAAGTCCAGAGTATTCGTTACTTCCATGGCAGTATTAAAACCACCCCAGAAAATAACACCCACCACCATGAAAAATAATGCAGCCCCTAAGGTTGTTCCTAATAGAACTTTGCGGGACAGCAAGCCGGGATTTGTACTTGGATTAGCCATTTTCAACACTCACCGTAATTAATTGTACCCATCATTAATATATTGCTATTAATCTATTCAGGGTAGCTAAGATTTTAACTGGGGTTATAAACCCGGGTTAAAAATCTTTTGTTATGAATTTGGTTTATAGCAGTAATACGTTTTAGTAGAGCTTAAAAAAGGCGGATATGATTACTCATACCCGCCTTATTGTTACTGAACTACATCATAAGTTGATGTCTAGTCGGGCAACAATCAGGTGACATGATTGCTGCGGTTGTAGACATTGAACTTACCAGTAGGTGTAGTCAGACCCTTGATACGTTTGATTTCTTTAAGGGTCTTGGCATCGTATACAACGATTTCACCCGTTGGGTTACTCGCGTCTTTACGGTTCCAGACAGAAACCCAGACTTCAGTACCCGCCTTGTTGAACTCCATGTGTACAGCAGCTTTACCGTCTTCTTCAGTGACTCGAATGGTTTTAATCACTTTACGAGTTTTCTTGTCGAAGACTTTCACGCTCTGCTGGATTTCAGGTTCAGGATGTTTGGTCTGGTCAGCCCATACGTAGTCAGATTTTGGATGGGTACGAATGAATACACCAGCACCATCGGTTTCAACTTCGTAGCAGATTTTCCAGGCATTGTCTTTGTGACCGGCTGGATCATTACCCCAGACAGAAACTTTGCCTTCACCCAGATGGGTTGTACCGCCTACAGGGCCACATTTTGGATCGTTCCAGTTTGCACCAGGACCAGGATGTGGTTTTTTGGCGGTGTCAATCATCGCTTCCAGTTTACGTTCCTCGGTATCCACAACGACCATCTTGTCAGAGGCATTCGCCGCGATCTGGAAGTAACGACCTGTGGGATCAAAGAATCCGTCATGCAGGAACTTGGCGGAGTTAATCATTTCGATGCGCAGATTATCGAGGTCGCTGTAATCGACCTGCCACATCTGACCCAGTTCTTTCACTGCCACGAGGAAAGTAGGTTCATTAGGTGTGGTGTAGATAGCCGCAACACGAGCTTCGTTTACGTAGTCGCCATCAACATTGATACCGCGCGTAGATACGACTTTTAGCGGTTCCATGGTTTTGGCATCGAGGATAACGAAATGAGGTGGCCAGTAACCGCCGCCAATAACGTATTTGCCATCACCAGATACGGCAACATCACGTGCGTCATAGGCCATCTGGGTTTCAGCAAGCAGCATGCTGCCGGGTTTCTGCCACAGATCGATCTTGGTCATTTTGCCGTCACGACCCTGCGTGTACCAGAAACGGCCAACTGCGTCGCTTGTATGCTGGGTCTTGTGATGTTCAGTGCCTTTAATGACGTGTACCGCATAACCGGTATCAATGTGGTCGACGATTTCATAAGTATCGCCATCGATAATGGCGACTTTACCTGCGTCACGTTCGATAACGACAAAGAAGTTTTCCCAGTTGCGGTTATGTAATGGTTTTGTTGGGTAATCTTTAGGTTGAATATAAACTTTGTGGCGTTTTTTCATCAGAGCCAGTGACATTTCTGGTGGCACTGGAGGGGTCATCTGGATATATCGGGCCAGCATGTCGATTTCTTTTTTGGAGAAGATATCGTCAAAGTTGTTCATGCCACCTTCGGTACCCAGCTGAATAATACGATGGAGACGCTTTGTCCCTTTTTTCAGCATATTTTTGGGTTCAAGGTTTTTACCAGTAGCCCCTTTACGCAGGACACCGTGACAGCCAGCACAACGCTGGAAGTACATCGATTTGGCCTGCTCAAATTCGGCGTCACTCAAAGGAACAAGTTTTTCCTTTTTCGCCATGGCTACGCCGGAAACCGACATAGCGGCTATACCAACGCACGAAGCAATCACTGCGGCTCCGTACTTCATTTTTTGTTTCATACTCATATTGTTATGCTCCTTACGGACGGTCAACTAAAAAAAGTTATGTGTACACCCTCACAAGTAACAGGATTTTTAGTGTATTTCCTATTAATGCACCTTGATTTGAGTCAAGGGGGGTCAAAAGACACTCGCCGCTGTCATTTTGAATAGCGTAAACGTCATGGCAAATGCCGGTAATTAAAACAGGAAAAACGTCGTTTAGTTATTATATTTATGTGTATTGTGGCTATTTTACAGGCTGTTTTTAGCGTTTTATATTTATAACCTAAGTAACTGTAGAACATGAATTTAAGGGACTCAAGAATTGTCAGAAGATTTTGAAGTTATTTGAAAAGTTTAGTGAACATATTGCTGCAGTTTTTCCTGTAATTGTGAGGGCGTCAGGTTGTGGGACAACTTGGTTACGAAGCGGCCATCGGGGGCGATAAGGAAAATACTGGCAGTATGGTCCATGGTGTAGCGTTCAGGATGTTCAGGATCATCAATCACTTTTTCATAACGGACATTAAAATGTTTAGCCATCCGCTTAATCATAGTGGGAGTGCCTGTCAGACCAATTAGCTTCTGATCAAAATAGGTGACGTAATCAAATAAAATACCCGGCTTGTCCCGTTCGGGGTCAACAGAAATAAAATAGGGCTGGAAATGATCAGCATCTTTTTCCATTTTGCGTAAGGTATGGAGCATCAATTGTAATGACAGGGGGCAAATATCGGGACAGGACGTGTAACCAAAATAGAGTAGCTGATATTTACCGAGCATGTCTTTATCGGTAACGGGGTTATTCAGGTGGTTCATCAAAATGAAGCGGCCATCTGATTGACCAATAGGGGCAATGGCAGCTTCCATAGCTTTTTTGTCCACGACAAGTCCGAGACAGTCCTTAATGATGCGGGTATTGTGGTGCATCAGTTGAGCATACAGATCGGGGCCAGCCTCGAACTGTGTACCGATTGTATCGAGCTGGTGAATATTGATGTCGGTGTTTTCAGTTAACAGGCCCAGGTGTGGTGTTGCGATGCCTGATTCAGTTAGTAAACACTGAATGGTTTTGTCTTTTATCTGGGTACGTGTACGCAATAACTGGCTGGTGTCGGGCTGTTTGTCGGGCGCGGCAATCAGGGCATCCTCAATTTTGAGCGCATAAGCCTGTTCAAAGTATTGCAGGGTATCCAGATACAAATAACCGACTCCACTTTTTAAGCCACGATAGCCATATTCAAATTCTCGGTCAACTTTTGATAGTGTCGCCAGTACCTTTGATCGATTGCGTAAATACAGGTGGGAGCGCACGTTATCAGCATCAATCAGGATTTGTGTCATTTCATCCAGTAAAAGCAGGGCATTGCGGCTATCCAGCCAGAAATAGGGATCACGTAGGCTAGCATCATGACGCTGGGGTAGTATTTTCATAGAAGGGCTATCAAGTAGCTCTATTACATGTGTGGTTTTTGGTAGTTTACTGATTGTGCTTTGCAGGTGTGGTTCTAATTCTGGGCCAGTCCAGATGACAAGATCTGCATTTTGTATCGATTTAATCTGTGATTTAGATGGGCGGTAGAAATAGGGATGATTTTTTCCTTTAACAAGTAACTCTGGTGATTCAACACCTTGCATGAGTCCACTCAGTATTGAATGAATGGGCTTGATGCTGACTACAACACGAAAGTCTGATTTGGCCTGCAGCGGACTGTTTAGTAATAGTAACAGCGCGGTTAATGAGAGCAGTTGTTTATACATGATTTCTGTGTGTCAATTTGGCGTATCAGCGACGCAGGAACGCTTTGTATAACTGATCAATCGCAGCGTTAACCTGTTGATCAAATTCAGCCGGTGAGGGACAGCTATCACGACGTTGGGCAAAGGCCAGAAAAGAAGTGTTGGTGGCGTCTTCAAATATGTCACCAAGGCGTCGTTTTTTGGGCAGGGTTTCAACCAGGCTCTGCTTAATAAAGCGGACATGTTCCAGGTACTGGCAATGCAGGGCAATACCATTGAGTTCACCAAGGGCTTCAATGCTTTGTCGCTGAGGTTCTGTTTCTGCCGCCATGACCAGGGAGCTAAAAAACAGGGCTATGCATACGTTGAGTATGGCGAGTGATTTTATCTTATACATCGGTGACTTATCTAATTGGTGAATGCATCATAGTGTTTAAGCATGACACCTATCCTTGTTTCAGGTCAATCATTCTTGCGCGCATGAAATCGGCAAACTGGCAGGCCCGCTTGATCATGGTGACTGAATAGTGCGCACAAGAGTATAAAAGAACCAGCTAATGTAATAATATATTTTCCACGGCAGACACAAGATCACGGTACACATGTTAGAGTCTATTAATATAGAAAGTTTTATCCAGTCACTGGAACAGCGTCTACGAATGATGCTAACGGCTAACATTCCAGGCCAACTGGTTGATGATAGCCTTTATACCATTAGTTTCGACGTGGTTTTACCCTGGTCCACCGTGCAAGGTAAATTGCCTTCGCTCAGTATTTATTGGGCTCAGCCTGAGCAGCGGTATTCTCGAACAGGACTAGGTGAAGCTTATCGTTACGAAACATCCGGGCCAAACCGATTACAGGCCTGCCGCGAGGTTTATCAACAGTTATTAAATTGCTGGCACCATGAACAACACACCATGGTGCCAGTTGAACATTGCCTTTTTTTTGCTCAGGCCTTTGATGACCATGACTCTATGGAAAAGGCCTGGCAGGAATTTCCAAATAGTTTAATGCTGGTACCGGCCGTTCTGTTGCAGCAAAAGCAGGAGCAGCAGGTATTTAGTCTTTCCTGTCAGGCTCATCGGCTCAATCAGCCTGAGTCAATGATTCGTGAATGGTCGGGTTTGATCAAAACCTTACTGCAGGCCATGCAGGGTAATGAAAATTATAGTGAGCACCGACATAGCTTGCTTCAACGGCAGGCAGAACCAACAAAGTCCGAATGGATACAGTCACTGGATAAAGCCAAACAGGCTATTAGCGATGGTGAAATGTCAAAAGTGGTTCTGGCACGCCACCTGCGTTTTAGCAGCACGCACACATTACAGCCTGAAGTATTACTGCAATCACTCTCACAACATTTTCCATCTTGTCAGATACTGGGAGTAAATTTTTCTCAAACCAGTTTGATTGCCGCAACGCCGGAACGACTACTGAGTTTAAAAGGCCAGGATCTTTCCTGTGATGCTCTTGGCGGCACCATTGAAAGAAGCCTGGACACACAGGAAGATAAGCAAAAAGTAGAACAGATTTTAGCTTGCACTAAAACACGTCATGAACATGCTCTGGTTGTTGAACAGGTGCAGCAAGCATTGAAGACAGTTAGCCATAGTCTGGACATCCCTGAGTCACCAACCGTATTGAGCTTGCGCCAGTTGCATCATTTATGGACACCGGTAAAGGCGCAGTTATCTCAGGGTAAAAATCTGTTTGATGTCGTTGAATGTTTACATCCTACTCCAGCCGTAGCCGGCACACCTTTAATCGCAGCACAAAACTGGATTAAACAACATGAGCCATTTGATCGGGGCTGGTACAGTGGCGTTGTCGGATGGCTTGATGGTAATGGGGATGGTGAATTATCCGTATTATTGCGTTGTGCCTTATTAAAAGAAAATCAGCTGGATGTTTATGCCGGTGCGGGAATAGTTAAAGATTCTGATGCCCTTGCTGAGTTTAAGGAAACAGAGCTTAAGTTGTCGACATTACTGGATGTTCTTACTGAGAAGAAGACTCCAGAGCTTGAGCCGTTTAGTTTAGGTGATGTTAGTAAAGCTTCATGAAGGATCAGGGAAGTCTAAACTTACAGTTTGCTCAACATTTAATAGATGGCCTGGTGATCGCCGGGCTTAAGCATGCGGTTATATCACCGGGTTCACGTTCCTCAGCCTTAACCCTGGTTTGTGAGCGACATAAAGCCATTCAAACCTATGTGCAAATTGATGAGCGTTGTGCGGCTTTTTTTGCGCTTGGACTTGCGCGTGAAAATAACCAGCCAGTGGTAGTGATATCAACATCAGGTAGCGCACCTGGACATTGGTTACCTGCTATCATCGAAGCAAATCACAGTGGGGTGCCATTAATTCTATTAAGTGCAGACAGGCCGCCAGAATTATTAGCCTGTGGAGCCAATCAAACGATTGATCAAACGCATTTATTTGGAAATCAGGTTCGCCATTTTTATCAGCTTCCATTAGCCGAAGGCACTGATAAACAGAAACAATACCTTAATCAACTGGGGCAGCGAGTTATTAATGAAAGTAAACTCCCTTTACCTGGGCCTGTTCATCTAAATATTCCTTTTCGTGAACCGTTGTTACCGGAAGTGGATAACTTTATATATAAAAATAATAGTGCTTTATCACCTGTCGTAAATTCATATCCTTTAATAACGTTATCAGAACAACAATGTGAGCAACTGGTGCAACGTTTAGATGCCGGGAAAGGTGTCATCGTCGCAGGACCAGATTCTCATCATCCAGAACGTGCGCAAGCTATTATACAGTTAGCACATAAGTTAAATGTTCCTGTCCTGGCTGATCCCCTGTCAGGAATACGTTTTGGCAAACATGTTACTGAACATGTATTGACTCATTATGATGCGTTCTTACGAAACAGGGATTTTTCTATTCAACAACCTGAGTGGATGCTTCGTTTTGGAGCCATGCCAGTTTCTAAAGCGCTGGGTCAATATTTACAGTCCTGCAAGCATACCCATCATATATTGGTTGATAGCTACGGGCGATGGCGCGATCCTAATCATCAGTTAGCCGAGTTGATAACCTGTGATGTAATACAATTTTGTCAGCAATTGTTAAGTTATGAGTTTATCAATACTAATAGTGAATGGCTGGATAAGTTCACGCAGGAAGAACAGGCAACCAGGCTACGAGCCAGTGAGGCATGTGATGAATCATTATTGATTCAGTCTTTAATTAAACAATTGCCTGATGAAAGTCTGATCTTTTCATCCAATTCCCTGGCAGTACGTGAGCTGGACAGTTTTTCTGCTTGTGACACAAAACCGTTATCCATTATTGCCAACCGAGGGGCCAGTGGTATTGATGGGAATATATCAACATTAGCAGGGCTGGCTGCAGCGAGAAAAAAATCCGGACAGAAAGGAAAAGTTGTTGGACTGATAGGGGATCTGGCCTGTTATCATGATATGAATGGCCTGTTGGCTGCAGGTGAGCAGGAGTTGATCATTATTGTTATCAATAATGGCGGTGGCGGAATTTTTTATCATTTGCCACAATCATCACTGACTGAGTTTGAACAGGACTGGCTGACACCCCATAATCTGGATTTTTCCAAAGTTGCGAGTCTTTATGATATTGAGTTTTATCGAGCGGAAACGGTTGATGCGTTTCCAGAATTATTCGAACAGGCGTTGAGTAAAAAATCCTGCCAGATGATCGAACTTATTATCGATCCAGAACAGAGCTTGCAACAGCATAAAAAATACTGGCAAACCTGTACGAACTAGAGACAGTAATCTTTCCCCTGATGTGGGATAACAAATCAAATTTCGGATAACACAGATATGCAATGGCAAAGTATCGAAGAGTTTAAATTTCAGGATGTACTTTATCATCATGCCGAGGGTATTGCGCGGATCACCATTAATCGACCTGAGGTACGTAATGCCTTTCGACCTGAAACAGTAAAAGAACTCAGTCTGGCTTTTCATCATGCGCACATGGCAGAAGATATTGGGGTCATTATATTAACCGGAGCGGGTGATCTGGCTTTTTGTTCCGGTGGTGATCAGAAGGTTCGAGGTGAACAGGGCGGCTACAAAGATAGCGGCGGTGTTCAACATTTAAATGTACTGGATTTGCAACGACAGATCCGCACCTTGCCCAAGCCCGTGGTCGCGATGGTTGCAGGTTATGCAATTGGTGGTGGTCATGTGCTGCACTTGATTTGTGATTTAACGATTGCTGCTGACAATGCGCGCTTTGGTCAAACGGGTCCCAGGGTGGGGAGTTTTGATGCAGGACTGGGTGCTGGCTTGATGGCGCGTACGATTGGTATGAAGAAAGCCAAGGAGATCTGGTTTTTATGTCGACAATATGATGCACAGCAGGCATTAGATATGGGCCTGGTCAATACCGTTGTCCCCCTGGTCGAGCTGGAAGCTGAAACTGTTAAATGGTGTAAAGAAATGCTGGCACTATCTCCCACTGCTTTACGGGTACTTAAGTCGGCCTTTAATGCCGATACCGATGGGCTCGCCGGTATTCAGGAACTGGCCGGTAATACGACGGCGCTGTTTTATATGACAGAAGAAGGTCAGGAAGGCCGCGATGCATTTCTGGATAAACGATCTCCTGATTTTGGAAAGTATCCTCGCCGCCCCTGAGCGAAATATTCGCTATGCCGATTAAACCCTGGTTCCTTGCAGTACGACCTAAAACCTTAAGTATGGCATTTGTGCCCGTACTATCCGGCAGTGCTCTGGCCTTAAGCCAACAGGGCAGCCTTTCGTTAATGCCGATGCTGGTCGCGCTGCTGGCTGCGGTAATGATTCAGATCGGTACCAACCTTCATAACGATGCCGCTGATTATGAACACGGCGTTGATACCCCGGATCGGCTTGGACCTGAACGCGCGGTGGCTCAGGGCTGGTTATCAAGCCAACAGGTTAAGCGTGCGGCAATATTAAGTTTTGCACTGGCATTTTTATGTGGTGTGTATCTGGTCTGGGTTGGTGGATGGCTCATCATGCTATTAGGGCTATTAGCACTGACTGCAGGTTATGCTTATACCGGCGGCCCTGTTCCTGTTGCCAACACACCATTAGGTGAATTATTTGTGGTTCTGTTTTTTGGTGTGATTGCAGTTAGTGGTAGTTTTTATTTACAAACGTTATCTGTCACAACTGATTCGATCCTCCTGGGTATCGCCATTGGTTTGCCTGCGGCGGCGGCTTTATTAGTTAATAATTATCGTGATTATAATAGTGATAAGCAGGCAGGGCGAAAAACACTCGTGATCCTTATTGGCCAATCCCCGGCTCGGTATGTTTATTTTCTATTTTTGTTCTTGCCCTTATTGATTACTTCGAGTTACTGGCTGACCTGGTTGTCATTACCAATGTTGCTATGGTTGATGTATTTAATCTGGTCATCTCCGATTGATGCCGGGTTAAATCGCCTGTTAGCACTAACAGCCCAATATCAGATCGTATACGGGATGTTACTGATTACATCGCTACTTTTATTGAAATGAATATTCAATCAATAAAAGCCATTCCTTATTCATTGCCATTATCTAAAGTATGGAGAAGTACACAGGGTAGTTTTAAATCCCGAAAAGGCTGGCTCATTGTTATTAGTTCTGATACTGGACTGCGAGGTTATGGCGATTGCGCACCTATGCCGGAAGCTGGAACTGAAACAAAAGAACAGGCCCAGATATGTCTGCATGAAAAGATTAAAGCTGAATCGGGAAACCGTGTAGATACGGTATTTGAGTCACTGGCATTGATATCAGATTGTCCGGCTACTCGTTGTGGACTAGAAACCGCATTGCTTGATGTGTTATCAAAAAATTCAGGCCTGCCACTTTATCGTTACCTGAATGAACAGATTCCAGGTTCTGAGAAAATAAAACCTGGGCTAATGAATACAATACAGGTCAATAGTAATCCTGGAAGTGTACTGGAAGTCTCACCTGAGATTTTAGCAAAGCAGACTGCTTCAATAATAAAATTTAAGCTGGGTATCGATACGCCTGAAAAAGAAATGGCCGCGTTAAAAAAAATAAGTTCAGAATTAGAACCAGGTGTTCAACTTCGGCTGGATGCGAATCAGGCGTGGACATTTTCAGAGGCCAGTAAGTTTATAGCTGCCTGCAGAGGTTTGCCGATTGAATCACTGGAAGAACCCTTGCAGCAACCCGATCCACAACAGTTAGAGCAGTTACAGAAGCAGTGCTCATTTCCACTGGCCATCGATGAATCCATGTCCATGTTTGAGCCAGAAACATTAATTGAGCAGACACGTGTAGAACGAATCGTGATCAAGCCAATGCGTGAGGGAGGACTTGTTAATTCGCTCAAGCTGGCCAGACAGGCTTATGCCGCTAATATGGATGTAGTGATTACAACTACGGTCGATAGTGCAGCCGGAACATGGGCGGCGACACAATTAGCCGCCGCGTTAGGGAGACAGGGGCAAAACGTTGCACATGGGCTGGCAACTTCAGACTGGTTAAGTCATGATCTGGGGCTGGCACCAATTATCAAGTCAGGATACATTCAACTTGATGAAACGCCTGGGCTGGGTTTTGAACCATTTGATAAGGTAGAACGATGACTCAGAAATTTTCAAGAGAGATGGTGATTCCATTGCAGGACATTGATGCCGCTGGCGTGGTTTTTTTTGCACACCTGTTTCGATATGCCCATGAAACCTATGAAGCATTCATGAGTTCGATCGAGCATCCACTAAATCAATATATAAAAGAGGGAAAAGCGATGCTTCCTCTGGTACATGCAGAAGCAGATTATAAGCTCCCATTAACTCATGCTCAGAAAATAGAAATCAACCTGAGTGTTAAGAGTATCAGTGAACACAGTTTTACGCTGGATTATCAGTGTATCAACGAAAATGGGAAGGTGTGTGCTGAAATTCAAACTGTGCATGTGACGGTAGATCCAGCGAATCAACAGTCAATGGTGATGCCTGACAATTTACGCCAGAGTTTATTGCAATACTATTGAGTCGTTTTCAGTACTTTTCGATCTAGCTTGCCATTTGTTAGTCGAGGCAATTTTTCCATTCGTTTAAATACTCGTGGTTTCCAGCTGTTTTTAAGTTCCTGTTCAGACCACTGTTCAAGCTGCGATTCAGAAAACGTACCGCTATATATTGCCATGATAATATTACCCCAGACCTTATCGCTCTGGCCTGCAATAACAATTTCATCAACACCCGGGCAGGACATCATTATGGCCTCTACCTGGGCGGGAAGTATTTTTTCACCGCCACTAATGATGACATCATCAGCTCGGCCAAGGACAGTCAGGTTTCTATCTATATCAACCGTACCTATATCGTTGGTGAGTAACCAGCCTTCACTATCCAGTCCCAGGCCTTCTGCTTTGGCATAGCCCACCATAACCTGTGGTCCACGTAAGGCTATGTGCCCAATATCTGCTCCAGCCTGGCCCTGTTCATCTCGGATCTGGACTTCAATATTTTCATACAGTTTAATTGGGATGGGGTTGTTTGTGTCCAGATCCGATAAGTTCAATGGAGTGCTGGCAATTTGTGATGTGGTTTCGGTCATGCCATAGGTCATATACAGAGGCCAACCTTTTTGAATGGCTCGCTGTGCCAGTTCGGGATCGAGAGGAGCTCCGCCTATCAGGACAGCCTTTAAAGCTCCTGGTAGGGGAGAGTCAACAGCTTGATCCAGTAATTTGCTGAGCATGGTCGGTACTAAGGATATATGAGTAATGGCATGTTCATGCATGTCGGCCAATATTTTTTCAACAGAGAACTTTTCATGCAAAATTACCGTGGCACCACAGGCGATACTACGATACAGGATCATAAGTCCTGCAATATGAAACAGGGGCAAACAATTGAGCCATATATCATTGGCCTGCAGATTCAAATGAGCATTCGTGGTCTGTACTGAAGCACTGATATTTTCCGGGCTTAATAACACGACTTTAGGGATATCAGTTGAACCACTGGTTGCCAGCATTAATGGTGTATAAATAGATGTGGCTGGTTCGGCATTCATGGCCACAAGTGAAAATTGCTGTAACAGTAACTGTCCGATGGTAATTACGTTAACATTAGATTCCCATTGATTGCTGATGTCATTATCACATAGCACGTGGTCAATGTTGGCCTGTGATAAAACGGTATTTAGCCAGCTAGTTGGCATCCTGGGATCAAGGGGTAAAAAGGTAATTCCCATATGTGGGGCTGCGTAGGCTATTAACGCAATGATTCGGGCTGAATCAGTTATCAGTGCAAGATGATTTCCACTTTTTATTCCGGCTTGCGTGAGTGTCGTGACCAGGGCATCGACCTGGTTCTTGAGAGAGAGGTAATCAATCTCCTCATTTTCTATATAAATAGCAGGGGCATTGGGCGAAGTGTCAGCGATGCTGTCAAGCCAGTGTTTGAGTGGATGAGATTCAGTTTCAGACATACCCTGGTAAATTTAGCTCATTTATATTTTTGATCTGTTTGTAAAGTATAAAGTATATCAGTTTTGCACGTTCAAATTGTCTGAAGTGTAGTATATAAAATACTGTTTCGAGTGTAATGAAAAGTACTAAACAGACTGGAAACAGAGATCGACAGGAAAAAATCTTTAAATAGCTGTTCCAAATACCAGTACACTTATGAATTTCCACGTTCGTGGTGAGCCTGTCGAACCATGAGCGTGGAAATACTATGAATAGCACTTAATTGGCCTGTCCTTCGACAAGCTCAGGACGAACGGTAATAGCTGAAGTTATCTGGTATTTGGAACAGCTATTTAGCCATATCTCTCAACACGATTACGCCCATTGGCTTTGGCGGCGTAGAGCGCATGATCGGCATTGAGTAATAAGTTATCTAAGGTTTCATCCTCATCCCGGCAATCAACAATGCCAATGCTCGAGGTAAACCGAATATCTTTGTTACCTTTTTTAATTGTCAGCATCGCAGTATCGTGACAGAGGCGTTCAGCCAGTTCAGCGGCACCAGATAATATTGTTTCAGGCAGGACAAGGGCAAATTCTTCACCACCGATACGTCCAAGGACATCAATATCTCGAATGGAATTTTTCAACAATTTAGCAAAGACCTGTAGAACTTTATCCCCACCGGCATGGCCATGGTTATCATTAATGTGTTTAAAATTATCAATATCAATCATGACTACGGATAAAGGGGTTTGGAAACGTTTGGCCTGTTTAAAGGCGCGTTCAGCCATTTCAAAAAAAGCGCGGCGGTTACTAAGGCCGGTAAGCTCATCGGTGCGGGCCAGGGCTTCCGCTTTTTCCTTGGCGGCTTTGAGTTTTTCTTCAATTAGTTTGCGTTCTGTAATGTCAGTCGCAATTTCTATACGCACCAGGCGTCCATCAGTCCAACGGATGGCCTGATCGCGGCATTGGTACCAGTGTTTGTTGACAGTATTTTGAAACTCCCAGACATAGACTCCAGTGGGCTGTCCATGGTCATCAATGAGCTTGTCATTAGTACAAAACTCACAGGGTTTTGTTTGTCCGGCCTGCAGGAATGACCAGCAGGGGCGTCCGTCCGGGCTTCCCCATATGGCGCGCCCATACTGGTTACAGAAAATGAGTTCGTGGGTTTCCATGTCGGCAACATAGACCATCGCATCAAGACTATCGAGCACGGTGGCAATACTACGATATTCATGGCTTGTATTGGCGAAGTTGTACAACTTGATTGCTCCAGCAACTTAGAGGTCACATTTTATTTGCAAATAGTTATTCTGTGGCGTGCCGTTGTTTAAATATATAGTGTAATTATCGGTTATTTGTTGAAGAGCTTTAATCTGGAACAAAAGGCACGCTTTTATGATTATTATGTGTCTCTTTTATGTGAACGAGTAATATCGGCGCAATCCGCAAGGAATAGCATTCATCCTCAGCAAGCCATTTATAGTAGAAATTATGATGAAACTGGAAAGGCTGGTTTAAGCGCTTTTGTGTGCAATATGCAAGCAGGCAATACCAAAAGAGAGGTTTTTATAACTGACCTGTTCAAAGCCAGCTTTTAGCATAAGCTGCTTCATTTCTTCCTGATCCGGGAAGCGGCGTATGGACTCAATTAAATAGTTATAGGCAGCCGGTTCACGAGCCACCATAGCCCCAAGTCGGGGAATGACCAGAAAGGAATACAGGTTATAGAATGGGCGTATCAGGGCCCAGGGCCTGGAAAATTCAAGGCATAGACAACGGCCGCCGGGTTTAAGAACGCGATAGATCTCACTCAGAGCTTTATCTATGTGGGTCATATTGCGAATACCAAAGGCAATAGTCAGGGTATTGACTGAGTTATCTGCCAGAGGGATAGCCTCACCACAGCCCGCCAGGCAGGGTATTGTGTTCTGTCCTCGTGACTGCCCAACCTGCATCATAGGTAAACTGGGATCAATAATAATCGGTTGCTGGTTTTTCTTTGCCAGGGCGCGAGCAATATCACCGGTGCCACCCGCCAGATCGACAATGCACTGCCCGGCTTCTGAGGGCACCAGATTAACCAGTCTTTTTTTCCATAAACGGTGGATGCCAAAGCTCATGAAGTCATTCATGAGGTCATAACGTTTGGCGACGACTTCAAAAACATGGCGGATGCGTTGCTGACGTTCTGCCGACTCAACTTGCTGGAAGCCAAAACTATTGTCGAGTTCACTTCCCACGTTCAGGGTAGATCACTACGGCGGAATAAAAGATAGCCAATTGCGCCACAGAGGCTACCAATAAAAATGGGATAGAACAGAGCCCAGGCCAGGTAGCCGGTTTCACCAAAGTTATCGAGGATGACATAGGCGGTCGGCCCCAGAAGCACCAGTTGAGAATCAAATAGCAACATGGCGGCGGTACGGAATACCTGAAGTGGATTGGACAGGGCCAGGGCCACGGCTGTTTCTGGTGGCAGGGATTCACGAATCATGACACCTAACAGGATCAAATCCAGAAACAGGATCAGGGTAAGCCAGATAACAAAGGCAGCACCCTGGGCGACATCCGCCGAGCGAGCCAGGGTGGAAATCAGCATGCCGATTCCG
>JAPHRJ010000056.1 GCA_026196045.1 Gammaproteobacteria bacterium | reverse complement strand
TGGAAAGTTGTGTGTTATTACTGTCACCAATCGTACCTCATATTACTCATAGCCTGTGGCAGGCACTGGGACATGACTCAGTGCTTATTGATCAAGCCTGGCCAGAAGCAGATGAAGCGGCCATGGTTCAGGATGAGATCCAGATCATTGTTCAGGTCAATGGTAAACTGCGTGCGCGTATTTCAGTTCCCGCTTCAGCATCAAAAGAAGACGTTGAACAACAGGCTTTGACTGATGAAAATGTACAACGCTTTGTTGAAGAAAAGACGGTAGTCAAGATCATTGTGGTTCCCGGTAAGCTGGTCAATGTGGTAGTCAAATGAACTATAAAAAAGTGACGAGTGACGAGGAACGAGTGACAAAGAATATATTCAAAGTTTTTTCCTTGTCCCTCGTTCCTCGTTCCTCGTCCCTTCCGTCATGCCGCTCGATTCTTGTTCTAGCTTTGTCTCTAGCCATGACGGGTTGCGGTTTTCATTTGCGAGGACAGGTTGAACTACCGGAAAGCCTGCAGGCTATTTATATCAAAGGTGGCATGCCGGACAGTCCAATGCGAAATATCCTGCGTCAGAAGTTAATTTCTTCTGGTGTTGAAGTGGTGCAGCAACAGCAGGCAGCAACCGCAACACTGGTGATCATTAAAGATGAAACAACGCGCCGAGAAGTTTCATTGAATGCTGCGGGTCAACCCAATGAATATGAGTTGAAATATCAACTTAGTTACCAGTTGCTGGATCAGGCAAGCAATACATTAATTCCTGCACAGAGTCTGAGTCAGTTACGTACTTATCAGTATGATCCCAATCAGGTTCTGGCCAAGGAAGAAGAAGAGCGACAGCTAAAGACAAAAATGGCACTCAGTGCCGTTAATCAAATGTTACGCCAGATCAGTACTCGACTGCGTAAACGTGAGCAAGCCCAGTCTAAACCTGACAGGCTAGCACCCGATAAGCCCACTCAATAGTAAATGATACTATTCCATATATAGTCCAGTGAAACTCTATTTTGATCAATTAAACTCACGCCTGCAGGGCACCCTTGCCCCTGTTTATCTGGTGAGTGGCGAAGAACCATTTCAGAAGGATGAAGCCAGTATGGCGATTCGCCAACAGGCTATCACCCAGGGTTATACGGAACGTGAGGTCTATCATGTCGATAAAACGTTTGACTGGGATCAGTTAAACGCCTCAGCAGATTCATTGTCCCTGTTTGCAGAAAAAAAACTGATCGACCTGCGTCTGTCTTCCGGCAAGTTTGGTGATAGCGGACGCAAGGCACTGGTGGCCTATTGTGAACGACCACCGGAAGATACGATTTTGCTGATCACCATGGGCAAGATGGAAAAAGCCCAGATGAGTACCAAGTGGTTCAAAAGCGTAGATAAGATCGCAGCGGTGTTACAGGTGTGGCCCGTGGAAGCCGCACAAATGCCTGGCTGGATTACTAAACGTATGCAACATCGAGGCATGCAGCCGACGGCAGATGCGGCGGTTATGTTGGCGGAAAGACTGGAAGGCAATCTGCTGGCCGCTGATCAGGAACTGGAAAAGCTACGCCTGTTGTGTGGTGAAGGGGCGGTGGATGCCGATCAGGTTGCCGAGGCCGTCAGTGATAGTGCACGATTTGATGTTTTTGCATTAGTCGACGCGGCTTTGCTGGGTAATAATCGACGAGTCATCCGAATTCTGCATGGCCTGAAAGGTGAAGGTATTGAACCCACGCTGGTGTTATGGGCCCTGAGCCGTGAAATTCGAAGTATGGCGAATATGGCCTGGGAATTGTCCCATGGTCACAACCTGGATCAGGTGCTACGCCAGTATCGGATCTGGGATAAGCGTAAACCCCCGGTGACAGCGGCATTGAAGCGTCATAATACTCGACGTTGGCAGGGGTTCCTGTATCAGGCGGCTGAAGTAGAACGCATAATTAAAGGGCGCGCCACGGGCGTCATCTGGGATGAACTGGTACAATTAAGCCTGAAAGTTGCCGGTATCAACCTGATCCGTAAAATATCAGCCTGAGCTTGCAGCCAGTCCGCATTTCAATACTAGTGTGTGCCGTCATGTGGACAAAACCTGAATCCAGACCATTTTATTGAACCAATGGATATAGCCGTGGATATTAAACAGTACATGACTGACTGCGGGCAAAAGGCCCGGGCAGCATCACGAATTCTGGCAAGAGCCACAACCGGGGTTAAAAACAATGCCCTGCTGGCGATTGCAGATCGTATTGAAGCATTAAACGCCGAGCTGATTAAGGCCAATCAACAGGATATGGAAGCCGGTCGCGCCAAAGGCCTGGATGCGGCTTTACTGGATAGACTGGAACTTAATGATGAGCGCATTGCGGGGATGGCTGAAGGCCTGCGTCAGGTTGCGGCCCTGCCTGATCCTGTGGGCGAGATCAGCGAAATGAATTACCGTCCTTCCGGGATCCAGTTGGGCAAGATGCGTGTTCCTTTGGGCGTGATCGGTATTATTTATGAATCCCGTCCTAATGTTACGGCGGATGCGGCAGCGCTATGTATGAAGTCTGGTAATGCGGCCATCTTGCGTGGTGGTTCAGAAGCCGAACATTCAAACCGGGCTATTGCGGCCTGTATTCAATATGGACTGGAACAGGCCGGGTTACCTGCTGATGTCGTTCAGGTAGTAGATACTACCGATCGTGCCGCGGTGGGTGAACTGATCACCATGTCCGATTATGTGGATGTGATTGTTCCCCGTGGCGGCAAGGGACTGATCGAACGTATCAGTAAAGATGCGCGTGTTCCTGTTATCAAACATTTACATGGTGTGTGTCATGTTTATATCGATGACACGGCGGATTTAACCAAGGCCGTGAAAGTTGCCTTTAATGCCAAGACCCAACGCTATGGTACCTGTAACACCATGGAAACCCTGCTGGTGCATGAAGCTGTGGCCGAGAAGGCACTTGCTGAACTGGGACCGATGTATGTTGAGGAAGGTGTTGAGTTACGTGGTTGTGGGCTGACCTGCAAGATCCTGAATGGTATCAGTGAAGCAACAGATGAAGATTGGGATACAGAGTATCTGGCTCCCATTTTATCAATTCGTGTTGTTAAGGATATGGATGCGGCGATGGAACATATTCATCAACATGGTTCAGGCCATACCGAATCCATCATGACCGAAGACATTGGTCGAGCACGTTCATTCCTGGCGGAAGTCGATGCTAGTTCTGTAATGGTGAATGCGTCAACCCGATTTGCCGATGGTTTTGAATATGGTCTTGGAGCAGAAATTGGTATTAGTACGGATAAAATTCATGTGCGTGGTCCCGTAGGGCTGGAAGGACTGACCTCACAAAAATTTATTGTAATTGGTGATGGCCATATCCGTACATAGACTTAAGGGACAAGTGACGATTTACAGAGGACGAGGAAAACATATTATGAAACTCCTCATCCCTGGACACTCGTACCTTGATACTGAATTATGATTGGTGTTTATGGGGGAACCTTTGATCCTGTGCATTTCGGACATTTGCGTCCGGCACTGGATGTATTAGAAGTTGCTGGACTGGAGGAGATCCGTTTTATTCCCTGTGGTCAGCCACCTCATCGTGAAGCCCCGTTGACAGATGCGCAACATCGACTGGCCATGTTACGACTGGCCATTGCACGACAACCAGGTTTTAAAATAGATGAACGTGAGATACATCGTCATGGGCCGTCCTATATGGTGGATACATTACGCGAATTACGCGATGAGTTCGGTGCTAAACCCCTGAGTCTGATCCTTGGTTTTGATGCTTTTCTGGAGCTGGACACCTGGCATGAATGGGAACAAATTCCCGATCTGGCGAACCTGATCATTACGCGTCGCCCTGGCTGGGATGAAGCCGGATTTCGTGCCAAACCTGCACTGGACAGACTGGTGAAGGCTCGGCAGATGTCGATAGAAAAACTGGAACAGTATCAGTTTGGTGGATTGTGTTTTGTGTCGGTGACGCAACTGAATATTTCAGCCAGTCTAATACGGGAACTGATTCAACAGGGCCGGGATGTACATTATCTGTTACCGGATAGTGTGTATGAATTAATTAAACAGGAAAAGTTGTACGGAATAAAATGATAGAAATTGAGCAATTAAAAGAGACTGTGGTTGATGCCATCGAAGGTGTGAAAGGCATTGACATGCGTATCCTGGATGTAAAAGGTAAAACCAGTGTTACGGATATAATGATAATTGTATCCGGGAATACCTCTCGTCAGGTTAAAGCGATTGCAAATAATGTGATTGTTAAATCCAAGGAAGCTGGACATCGTCCCATGGGTATCGAAGGTGAGCAGGATGGTGAATGGACCCTGGTCGATCTGGGTGACATTATTGTCCATGTTATGCAGCCTTCTATTCGTGACTTTTATAATCTGGAAAAACTCTGGGGCGAAGACAGCCCAACAGCGGCAGAGGGTTCCTGAATAAAGTCATACTATTATGCAGATTCATCTTATTGCTGTGGGTACGCGTATGCCGGACTGGGTAACCCAGGGCTTTGAAGAATATGCTAAACGTATGCCGCCAGAATGTCGTTTGCAGCTGGTAGAAATTCCTGCTGGTAAACGTGGTAAAAATGCGGACATTAGCCGACTGACTGAGCAGGAAGGTCAACGCATGCTGGATGCTATACCTAAAGGAAGCAAAGTCATCGCCATGGATGTACCCGGTAAGTTATGGAGTACTGAAAAACTGGCAGAACAAATGTCTGGCTGGATGCAGGGAGGACAGGATGTCGCTTTGCTGGTTGGTGGACCGGAAGGTCTGTCAGACACATGTCGTAAACTGGGTTCTCCAGGCTGGTCATTATCACCATTGACCTTACCGCATCCTCTGGTGCGAATTGTCATGGCTGAGCAGTTATACCGAGCCGTCAGTATTCTTAAGAACCATCCCTATCATAAATAAGAGATGACTTGTGGGCACGAACGCTGTACAGCAACAGGATCCATTCCAAATTTATCTTGCTTCAGGTTCACCTCGCCGTCAGGAATTACTGGATCAGATTGGGGTTCGTTATCAGCTTATTAAACAGGACGTGCCAGAAGAGGTTCAACCTGGTGAGACTCCAGAAATGTTTGTAACTCGTCTTGCATTAGAGAAAGCCCGTGCAGGAATGCAGTCACTTAAGGCGCAGAATGATAAGCCCGTTCTGGGCGCGGACACCGCAGTCGTTGTCGATGACCAGATCCTGGGTAAACCCATAGATCGGGAAGACGGTTTAAACATGTTGTCGTTATTGTCAGGACGTTGTCATAAAGTCTATTCAGCAGTGGCACTTATTTCCCCTTCCGGTCAGGAACAGTGTCGTGTTAATTGCAGTCAGGTTTGTTTTCGAGAACTTAGCATGCAAGATCGTGAGGACTACTGGGCTACCGGTGAGTGTGCAGATAAAGCCGGTGCCTATGGGATACAGGGGCAGGCCGCTGTATTTATAACTAAACTTGAAGGTAGTTATTCGGGTGTGATGGGCTTACCACTTTTTGAAACCGCAGAACTTCTACACACTGTTGCGGTATAAACTCATAAATAACAACAAATAATGCAGTCGTCGGTATACAGGAAAAAACATGAGTGAAGAATTATTGATCAATATAACTCCACAGGAAACTCGGGTGGCTTATGTTGAAAACGGAGTCTTGCAGGAAGTTCATATTGAACGTGCCCAACGTCGGGGTCTTGTAGGTAATGTTTATAAAGGACAGGTATGCCGTGTCTTACCGGGTATGCAGGCTGCTTTTCTTGAGGTTGGCCTGGAACGTACGGCTTTCCTCCATGTTTCAGATATCCTGGTTCATGATGATAACCGCAATGATGATGACAAGGTACCTGAAACCATAATGGAACTATTGCGTGAAGGTCAGGAAGTCATTGTCCAGGTGGTTAAAGATCCCATGGGCAGTAAAGGGGCACGACTCACAACTCAGGTTTCTATCCCTTCCCGTTACCTTGTGTATATCCCCGGCGCAGAGAATGTCGGTGTTTCTCAGAAGATTGAAGAAGAAGCAGAACGCCAGCGTTTGAAAGATGCCATTAATAAATACAAAGATGAGTTTGAACCCGGTCGTTATATTATCCGTACTGTTGCAGAAGGTGTGACGGAAGAAGATATTTATAAGGACATGCACTTCTTGCAGAAACTGTGGCTGGCGATGCAGGAAAAAGCCTCAACAGCAAATAGTGGTGAGTTGATCCATGAAGACATGCCTTTGGTTATGCGTACCATGCGAGATCTAAGTGGTATCAATATTGAAAAGGTACGGATTGATTCAAATGAAACGTTTAAAAAGGTTCAAAAATTTGCTGGTAAGTTTTTACCTGAGATTGAAAACTGTATTGAATACTATCCAGGTGAGCGTCCTATTTTTGATCTGTATGGTGTTGAAGATGAAATTCGAAAATCACTTGAGCGTAAAGTTCAACTAAAATCGGGTGGGTATCTGGTTATTGATCAAACTGAAGCCATGACCACCATTGACGTTAATACAGGTGCTTTTGTTGGTCATCGCACACTCGAAGAAACTATTTTTAAAACCAATCTCGAAGCAACCCAGGCCATTGTAAGACAATTGCGTCTACGCAACCTCGGTGGGATTATTATTATCGACTTTATCGATATGGCTGTTCCGGAACATCGACAGCAGGTATTACAGGCACTGGAAAAATGCCTGGCTCGTGATCGCGCCAAGACTCATATTAGTGAAGTCTCTTCACTTGGGCTGGTTGAAATGACGCGTAAACGTACACGAGAAAGTCTGGAACATATCCTCTGTGAAGAATGTCCAACCTGTAATGGCCGGGGCTCGATTTTAACGGCCGAAACTGTGTGCTATGAGATATTCCGTGAGATCATGCGAGAGGATCGTCAGTTTTCAGCACAGAAATTTCTGGTTTTGGCCTCGCAAAGTGTTGTGGACTTATTACTGGATGAAGAATCTACCAGTATCGCAGAGCTAGAAGAATTCATTGGTAAACCCATTAATTTTCAGGTTGAAACGGAGTATACCCAGGAACAATTTGATGTTGTATTAATGTAAAAAATGTCGAATAGTATAACCATTCAGATATTAGACTCACTGCACCAATCACAGACTATGGTTTGATGAATAGAGTCTCCAAATTTTTCAGACACCTGCGTCGTTTTATTTTATATAGCCTTGCGGGTTTGATCGTAGTGCTCGCCGTACTGACTTCCATTGTTCGTGTTCTAATTTCTGAAGCAGACAGTTATCGTCAACAGGTCGAATTACTTGCACAATCCTATCTGGGACGAGATGTGTACATTGAATCAATGGATGCACGTCTTGAAGGCCTTAAGCCAACTTTAATTTTTAATAATGTTCGTCTGATGGATGATAGTGGAAATAATCTGCTATTTGGATTTAAACAGGCCAGGCTGGATCTGGGTTTTATTGCTTCTATTAAAGCCCAACAAATTATACCGGGGGAATTCTTCATCATTGGGGCGGAGCTTGTCGTTATTCGCTTACCGGATGGGCGTTTTAGTATAAAAGGTGTTGACGTTGAGCAGTTTAGTGAAGCCACATCAACGACAGGTACTGACAGCAATGAATTCTCTGAATGGTTATTTCAACGTACTTCACTCAATGTTCAAGATAGTACGGTTATCTGGGTCGATCAAAAAAATAATAATAAGCGACAGGTGTTTAATCATGTCAATTTATTTTTGCATAGTGACCAGGAACATCATTTATTAAAAGCGCAAACTAAACTCCCTGAAGAAGTTGGTCGTGATTTTGAAATGGCGATTGATATTGTGGGTGATGTTCTTGAACCACAAACATGGAAAGGGGATGTTTATCTAAATACCAAAGGACTTCATCTCGAAAAGCTTGGGTTTGATTTTAGTTACCAGAATTATAACTTGCTGAAGGGGATGGTTGATGTAGAGCTGTGGAGTGAATGGAAAACCGGCAAGCTTGAAGCACTATCTGGTGATATTACGGGATATAATTTTTCAATTACCCACCCTGATATTAAAGAACCATTTAATTCTCGATTATTATCTGGTGTATTCGAGTATCAATCAGGTTCAGCCGGCTGGGATCTGGTCGTGGAGAACTTACGTTACCTGGATACGCAAGGTGCCTGGCCAGAAAGTAATATACATATTCAGAAAAAATATGAAACCGATGCACATAAGGCCAGGTTTTCTATCGATGTCGATAATTTCCGAATTGAAGATATTAGCTATTCATTACTGCAAACGCCTCTCCTGACTCGGGAAAACCATAAAATACTGTCTCAACTATCACCCTCAGGAGATGTGGCAAATTTACATCTGAGTTTTAATGAACAGGAGGGTGGATTAATTCCTGATATTTCGGCCGACTTTTTACAATTAGCAGTCAAGCCCTGGTCTTCGATACCAGGTATAACAGGTTTGAATGGCACAATTAAGTATGCTTCAAACAAGGGTGAATTAAAGCTGGAAAGTAATTATCTATTGCTGGATTTCCCGAAACTGTTTCGGGATAAACTAGTATTATCAAAACTGGCCGCGTCTATTGCCATTAATGAGCATCAACAGGGATGGCAGGTTTCTGCATCAGATATTATTGCGGAAAATTCAGATGTTAAAACTCAGACAGGCCTGTTACTTGAAATACCAAATAGCGAACAATCACCCTTTATGGATCTGCAGGTACAGTTCCGTGATGGTGATGCAGAAGCGGCCAGTCAGTATTATCCTGCAGGTATTATGTCTGAAGGATTACTGGCGTGGTTGGATCAGGGTATTGTTCGTGGAACTATTGAACAGGGTGGAGCTATATTTCAGGGAAGATTGTCTGACTTTCCGTTTAGACAGGGAGAAGGAAAATTTGAGGTTGTGTTTGATGCGATTGATACCATTATCGATTATCAGGAAGGTTGGCCACTAATCACAGATGCAGACTTGACGGCGGTCTTTACTGGTACAGGGATGGATATTAATTCCCATCATGGAAAGATATTCAATAGCTCATTAACTAAAACGCAAGTACGTATCAATGACTTCTCACGCTCTGTTCTGGTTGTTAATGGGCAGATTAATGGCCCGGTTCAGGATGCCGCTTATTTTCTGGTTGAAAGCCCAATCCTGCCAGAAGCAAATGATGTCATAAAAGATTTTCGTTATCAGGGTGATAGCCGGGTAGATCTGGAATTAGTTATTCCACTGGATGATGAAGTAATAAAAACGACTCCTCTTAGCGTTGAAGGACAGGTTCATTTTTCTGATGCGGGTGTTTATATGCTGGACGATACCATTGATATCACAAAGATTAATGGTGATCTTTATTTTACTCGTAATAACCAGTATGGGGAAAAGATTAATGCCCAGATATTGGGTAAAGAAGCCAGCATCAATATTTTTACAGCCCATGACAGGCCGGGTAAACCGCTTGTACTTAAAGCAAACGGGATAATGAATAGTCATGAAATTGTAACCCGATTTGGCTTACCTGCGGTAAATCAGGTACAGGGCGATACTCACTGGCAGGGGGATGTTGTTTTTCCTCATCAGATAAAACGACAGTGGATTCCGACACAAATCAATATCAGGTCAGACCTGATGGGCGTATTGATTGACTTGCCTCACCCAGTCGGCAAAAGCAGTGATGAAAAGCGTGACTTTGTTTTTAATGCACAGGTCGATGAGTCTTTAACAAATATATATCTGGATACAAAAGGAATGGTTTCAGGAGGTGTACAACTGGATACACGTACGGAAACTATCTATCCAACCCGTGCATACCTGCACTTTGGTAAAGGTAAAGGTACCCTGCCTGCTGATGATGTCTTGCACATAACAGGGAGTCTGGAACAGTTTAGAATTATTCCCTGGGTGGATGCGCTTAAGCAGGGAGATGAAGAGGTTACTCATTCATTTATTCCGTTACCCCTTTTGTTTGATATGGAAATGTTGCAACTTGCTGCTGTTAATGATGATAGCGAGAAGGCAGCTAGCGAAGATTCCATAAAGCTAACTTCCGATAAGGTTCCTGTTATCCGAGGAAAAATTGCCCACCTGGCTTATGATGATGTAAAAATTGGTCAGGTTGAATTCGAAACCTCTAGAATGATCGAGGTGGGTGGGATGTCACTGGATAAACTGGTATTGAAAGGTGAGCAACTGAACCTGAATGCCAGTGGTCTGTGGAAAGAAAATAAACAGGGCGGAAGCACTGCACTTGACCTTAAGTTACATAGTCCCGATCTGGGCAAGATGTTAACCAAACTGGGGTTTTCGGCCATCCTGCAAGGTGGAGAAACTGACGTAAGCGGCACGCTCCGATGGCCGGGTAGTCCGATGGATATTCGTCTATCGAATATTGAGGGAGAGCTGTATGAGCAGGTCAGGGATGGTTCTATTGTCAGTGTGGATCCGGGAGCAGGTCGGTTACTGGGCTTATTCAGTCTTTCGGCATTACCCCGTCGTTTAATGCTGGATTTCAGTGACGCCTTTGGCAAGGGTTTGCACTTTGACACTATTGAGGGTGATATAACGATCAGGGATGGAAATGTTTTTCTGAATAATAACGTGTTGAAAAGTCCGCTGGCGCTGGTCACGATTGATGGCAGGACTGGGCTGGTTGAACAGGACTTTGATCAGTTGATATCTGTCATCCCGCAGGGGGGAGATGCCTTTTCCGTGATGGCCGGTGGAATGGTGTTTGGCCCTCAGGTTGGCGCGGTTATCTTGTTAGTACAGAAATTATTTGGCAAGGATATTGGCCGTGCACTGACGACTCAGTATCAGATCACAGGAACGTGGGAGAAACCTGTTATCACCCGACTCGATATAGCCGAGGAAGAAGAAGCACCCAGTGGTACGGATGAGCAGGACGACAACTCCAGTGTTTTTGATCCGGATATTTAATTCTGAAATATAAAATGCTTATAGTGATGGCCGTTTTCACTCGGGATATTGTGGTATTCTCATTATTATGAACAAACAAATACGGTGGTATTTAATAGTAAGTATCCTGTCCATATTGGTTGCGAAGGCTGCAGTGAGCGCCGGAATGGATACGCAAACTGGTACTGACTCGAAACCGACCACGTATGAAATTAGTGCCCAACACTGGGCCATGCCTCGTCAGGCCGAATCCCTGACAAATTTGCCACCATTAGCCAGTGTGATAAACCGGTTCAGGAACAGCCCTCCCGGAAGTCATTTACTGATACGTTATCCCGGTGGCGATGAAGGTTCATTATGGTTGAATGAACTGCAAAGCTGGCTGGTAGCGCTGGGGATTGGCTCTAAGGATATGGAACTGGTTCCGGGCAGCTCTCAACAGACAGTCATAGAACTTGAAGTAATAGAGAACCATAACGATATACCTGGTATAGACAACAATAACCGAGACACAATGAAGACTGGAGTAAAACCATGAAGCGGGTAGCAACAATTCAGATGGCATCCGGCCCTAATGTAGGGGCTAACCTGACAGAAGCCGGGCGTTTGATCGGCAAAGCGGTTGATGCCGGTGTAGAGCTGGTTGTTTTACCCGAGAATTTCGCCTTCCTGGGTGCGGCGGATAGGGATCAATTAAAGCTATGTGAAAAGCCAGGTGAAGGGCCAATCCAGCGTTTTCTATCTGAACAGGCAGATAAGCACCGTGTCTGGCTGGTCGGTGGTACGGTTCCTATGAGTACGGATGACAATTCTCATATTCGCGCCGCCTGTATTGTCTTTAATGATAAGGGTGAACAGGTTGGGCGTTATGACAAGGTACATCTGTTTGATGTGCACCTGGAAGAAAACGAGGAAACCTACCATGAGTCAGCGACGATAGAACCTGGTAGCCAGATCACCGTACTGGATACACCGTTTGGTCGACTGGGCCTGGCGATCTGTTATGACCTGCGTTTTCCAGAGTTATTCCGTCGCATGGTGGATGAAGAGGTTGATGTCTTTGCCATTCCAGCCGCTTTTACCGCGATTACGGGTAAGGCACACTGGGAACCCCTGGTTCGTGCTCGTGCGATAGAAAACCTGAGTTATATACTGGCCTCGGCCCAGGGGGGCTATCACGTCAGTGGTCGCGAAACTTATGGCCATAGTATGATCGTGGATCCCTGGGGAGCGGTTATTGATGAGTTACCGAATGGTTCTGGTGTAGTCATCGCCGATCTGGATCTGGAGCGCATTCGAAATATTCGCCGTAATTTCCCTGTACTCGAACACCGAAAAATCCCCTGCAATCTGAAAAAATGAGTAAAAATCAATTAGACAAGGCTGGGCAGTTATTACTGGCCCCTTCCGGGTTATCCGAGAATGACCTTCAGGATGTACTTGATCAGTTAATGGGTCACGCCGTCGATAGTGCTGACCTTTATTTTCAGCTCTCCCATCACGAAGCCTGGGTACTGGAAGATGGTATCGTTAAAGAAGGTAGCTACAATATTGAACAGGGTGTTGGTGTTCGCGCGATTAGCGGGGAAAAAACCGGTTTTGCCTATTCCGATGAAATTGTTCTACCGGCCCTGACAGAAGCCGCACAGGCTGCCCGAGCTATTGCTCGCAGTGGCCGTCAGGGGCAGGTACAGAGCTGGCATAAAAAGGCTGGCCACAATTTATATCTACCCGATGATCCCATTAAATCACTGAGCGCTGAAGAAAAGATCGATTTATTACGCCGGCTGGATGCAGAAGCTCGACGTCTGGATATCCGGGTAAAACAGGTTATTGTCAGTCTGGTTGGTGTCGATGAGGCCATTCTGGTTGCCGCGAGTGATGGTACATTCAGCGGTGATATTCGCCCGTTAGTTCGCATGAATGTGAGTGTCATTGTTGAAGATAAAGGTCGCCGAGAACAGGCCAACGCAGGTGGCGGTGGACGAGTGGATTACAGTTACTTTGTCGACGATGAAGACCGGGCGATGGGCTTTGTGCGTGAAGCGGTTCGTCAGGCTCTGGTGAACCTGGAAGCAGTTGATGCTCCAGCGGGGGCAATGCCGGTAGTGCTCGGCCCGGGTTGGCCGGGAGTGTTATTGCATGAAGCGATTGGACACGGGCTGGAAGGTGATTTTAATCGTAAAGGTAGTTCTGCATTTGCGGGTCGTATTGGTGAACAGGTCGCGTCACCACTGTGTACTATCGTGGATGATGGTGCGATGCCAAATCGACGTGGTTCATTAAATATTGACGATGAAGGGACTCCAACTCAGCAAACGATGTTAATTGAGAAGGGTATCCTGAAAGGTTACATGCAGGATAAACTTAATGCTCAGCTAATGGGGACCAGTTCTACTGGTAATGGGCGTCGGGAATCCTATTCCTGTTTACCCATGCCACGTATGACCAATACCTATATGCTGGCAGGTGAACATGATCCCGAAGAGATCATTGCATCGGTTGAGAAGGGTATTTATGCCGTTAACTTTGGCGGTGGTCAGGTAGATATCACTTCCGGCAAGTTTGTGTTCTCAGCCTGTGAAGCCTATATGATCGAGAATGGAAAAGTCACTCAGCCCGTCAAAGGTGCGACCCTCATTGGTAATGGCCCAGAAGTCCTTAATCGAGTTTCGATGGTGGGTGATGACCTGGCTCTGGATTCAGGAGTGGGAGTTTGTGGTAAGGAAGGGCAGAGTGTGCCTGTTGGTGTTGGTCAGCCAACTTTGAAAATTGATAGCATGACTGTTGGTGGGACAAGCACCTAAAACAATGAAACATAACCTGGATCAGGTATCGCTAAAATACAGCAGCAATCAAATAACTCTTCTGTCTTAATCAACTGCCTGAGCTCATCAAATCCTGTAAAATATGACTCATTCCTGGGAGTAAAGTGATGGTTCATAAACAGGATATCCTGCTGCACATTAATGAAACGCTGACTGATCAAAATAAAGAGGCGTTGTTACACTGCATGACAGTGCGTTATGGCATAACCCGGTCGGATATTGATCTTAACAAACCACATCTAATGTTCATTAGTTACGATGCCGAACAATATTCACCGCATGATCTGATCAAGTTTGCACAAAGTTGTGGTGTTCATGCTCAACTTATTGATTTGTAAAACACTTCAATACTATTCAGGATAAAGTGCTTAATCGGCGTTATTGATCGTATAGAGTTTTCAGGTATTGAAATAATTCGCGGGCTGAACGGGGTGGTTTATTTTGAGCACTTTCTTTGCTGGCACTGCGGATCAGCTGACGTAAATGCTGTCTATCTACATCTGGAAATTCTTCCAGTAAGTCACCCAGTGCTTTATCGCCTTCTGTTATTAAACGATCGCGCCAGTTTTCAAGTTGATGAAATTGTTTAACATCGTCGCGATAATGATTTGTGACAGAATCATAGGCGGCCTGGATGGGGGTGGCATCAATTTTACGCATGAGTTTTCCAATGAACTGGAGCTGTCTTTTCAGAGCGCCATTCTTCTTCATTCCCCTGGCTGCCGTAATGGCATCGCGCAGGCTATCATCCATCGGAACTTTTTCGAAATCGGCAAGACTTAGCTTAACCAGCTTTTCTCCCAATTCCTGTAAGGCATGAGCCTCACGTTTGAGTTGGGATTTACTGATCAGGATTTCATCAGATTCAAATTCATCATCATCGTGCATACAGGCATTATCGCACTCACAAATTAAAGATGCACTAGCGGGACAGGAATTTCACAGGGTTTTTGTCTCGGAGTGAATATTGTGAGAGAAGATTGTAGTGGTGATCCTGGATAGGTATTCATGCATAATGTTCCAATATCCTAATCAAGGAAAATACACTGATGAACCTGACTTCCATTCCTGTTGATACTAATGCTGAGTCCCAGTTTGATGTAGAACGTTTTCAAGAGATTGTTACTGACATGCTGGCTGAGGCTAAGCGTCTTGGGGCTTCAGCTGCGGAAGCTGGTGTTAGTGTCGAGGCCGGTTTATCGGTTAATGTACGACTGGGTGAAGTTGAAACGATTGAGCACAATCGTGATAAAGGATTAGGAGTTACCGTCTATTTTGGTAACCGTAAAGGCTCGGCCAGTACCAGTGATTTTAGTCCGCAGGCTATTCGTGAGTCAGTGAAGGCAGCCTGCGATATCGCTCGTTATACCGAAGAAGATCAGTATGCTGGCCTGGCGGATGCAGAACAAATGGCAACCGATATTCCCGATCTTGATTTATATCATCACTGGTCATTAAGTGCTGAACAGGCAATCGAGTTGGCTAAAGAAAGTGAAGATGTCGCTCGAGCTTATGATGAACGTATTAGTAATTCAGAAGGGGCCGGAGTAAGTAGTCATGATGGCGTTCGTGTGTATGGTAACTCTCATGGATTCCTTGGCTCCTATCCCAGTTCTCGTCATAGCCTGGGTGTCACTGTAATTGCTCAGTCGGGCGACAGTATGCAACGTGATCACTGGTATACTATCTCACGTGATCCCATGCAGCTAGAGTCAGCTGAATCTGTGGGACAACGGGCAGCCTTGCGTACCGTACGCCGACTGGATGGCCGTAAACTTTCAACCTGTCAGTTACCCGTGATATTTGAAGCAGATGTTGCTCGTGGACTGCTTGGACATTTTTTACGTGCAGCCAATGGTACAGCCCAGTATCGCAAAGCCTCTTTTTTAACCGATCACCTGGAGCAGGCCATATTCCCTGAACGTTTTTATATCGATGAGCGTCCTCATTTAAAAGGCGCATTGGGGAGTGCACCATTTGATAACGAAGGTGTGGCGACATATCCAAGAGATTTAATTCGTGATGGCCTCATGAAGAGTTATATTCTGGATAGTTATAGTGCACGTCGTTTAGGTATGCAGACAACTGGTAATGCTGGTGGCAGTCATAATATTTATATTAGTAATGATGAATTAAACGCGGAACAGTTACTGAATAAAATGGATAAAGGTATCCTGGTAACTGAGGTTATGGGACAAGGAGTTAATATCGTTACTGGTGATTATTCGCGTGGAGCCAGTGGTTTCTGGGTAGAAAATGGAGAGCTCCAGTATCCCGTCGAAGAGTTTACCCTGGCTGGAAACCTGAAAGACATGTATATGAATTTACAGGCGGTTGGTTCCGATGTGGATATTCGTGGCAATATTTGTACGGGGTCCTGGTTAATCGAGAATATGACGATTGCTGGCGAGTAAGAAACAGTTAGCATTCTTCATCGGCTTCGTTAAATACTAATGGGACGTTATCGGCCACCCGCTCCGAAAAAATCTCCCTATATTACATTGGAAGGTTTTGAGCGTTTACAGGCAGAGCTGGAACAACGCTGGAAGTTACGCGCCGAAGTAACTATTGCCGTAACTGCTGCTGCAGCGGAAGGGGATCGTTCCGAGAATGCCGAATATATTTATCGAAAAAAACAATTACGAGAAATAGATTCACGTATTCGCTATTTACAGAAACGCCTTCCTGATTTAACCGTAGTTGAAAAACCGCCAACCGATCAAAGTACGGTTTTCTTTGGCGCGTGGGTCACACTCGAAGATGAAAAGGGAATTTCACATAAGTATCGTATTGTCGGTCCTGATGAACTGGACCCGAAGCAAGGTTTAATCAGTATGGATTCACCCATGGCGAAAGCATTATTAAAAAAACAGATCGATGATGAAATTCAAGTGACTACCCCGCAGGGTGAGCAGTCTTATTTTATTACCGATATTCAGTACGAATCCTGATTATAATTAGCATTGTTAGAAGCGTGTGGAATATTTATTTATGGTGACTGGAACACTGTATGACTTCTTTAAAACCTAATTTTTTCCACAGCCATAAGTTCACACAAAAACCAGTCACACCTGCCAATGTTGCAAAAACAAGAGGAACATAGAGTATCCAGTGAACCTGCTCGAAGCCAGTTAAACTAATTCCGGTTAATAGAATAAGGGCAAAAGATAGATATAAGAGTCGGTTTGCGGTCATGGTTTTTTCTCATTGATATGTATCGAAAAATTCTACTTGTTGAGGGTATGTAATATTTAGTGCGCAGGCCTCTGACTTAAGAAAAAACATGCCAGCGGCTTTGTCCCATTCATGCTTTTCAGCTAACTGGTCGACCTTGCATAATAATTTTTGAAGTGCGAGGCCAAGATTTTTTCGCCGCTGATAATCAAGCCCTGATTTTTCATAGTATTGTTTTGCCGACTCCGAATTTTGCAAACCAATATCAAAAAAACACTGGACAAGTTTTTGGCGTAAATTATCTTTTCCTATTCGTTGACCAAGGAACTGAATAATTTCCTGACCATTTTTTAATTCAAATGGCAAATAACTCTGAAGCTCTTCAGATATAAACTCGAATAGAGGTTCTCCAGTGACGTTCCCATGCATCAGATCTTCATCTACCATTTGGGTAAAGTCAGGACGTGGATCGGTACCGGTTCGTGAGGCAAGCTGAATTAAGGCAATGGCCTCGTTACGGTGTCCACTCATGGGAAGCCCGCATAAATAATGATCAAGCATGTCATGAATGAGAACCGAGGTATTAATGACCGGGCCTGTTTCTGCTGTTGATGCAATAACAAAGGGATCATCCATACTACAGTTGAGCTTCCATCCCTGTGCACCAAAGCCGTCCTGCCATTCTTTGTAGTAGGTGACCGGGATTGAGACACTTGAGCATTCTGTATTTTGAGCCGGATTACTAATCATGGTGTTTCCTCATCCCAGACAAGATGCATGACCTGACTCGAGAGTAAGGCCGGACTGTCTGGACAGCTCGCACAGATAGTTCGAGTCGGTTGCTTTGTACAACCATGACAATGTTCTAACTGCACCCTGGCATTCTGAATATCTGCAAGATTATGTTGCAGCTTGTGTAGTTTTTTCTGCAGGGCCAGCTCTAGTTCATTTAAGTGAATTTCGACTTCTCGACTGGCGCTATCACCGCTGGAATGCTGGTTTCGTATGCCTGTTAAACGATGGATTTGCTCAAGCGGGATGTCCAGTGCCGTTAAGTCCAGAAGGGCCTCAAACCGGAGCAGAGTCTCCTCATCGTATAATCGGGTTCCTTTTGCTGAGCGTTTGGGTTTCACCAGGCCTTTATTTTCGTAGAAACGCAGGGCTGTAACTGTCGTTCCGAGTTCTCTGGCGATTTCACCGATCTTCATAGCTCTATTCCAGTATTAAGAATATATAAATCTATATTAAGATAGAGATTTGTCAAGTGAGAATACTGGCAGGAACGACTCTGTGCAGATAAAAGTTAGTGCTTACTTCTAAGTTGACGCCAGTTCTTTGGGACGAAGGAAAAGGATTTGTGTGCCCGTTGAGTTTTTAATATCTTGCCAGCTATCTATATTGAGCGATATTTGTAGAACCGCACAGGTTGGAAATTTACCGATGTCATTACCAAGTAATTGTATTGCCAACATTTCCAGCCCGGGGTTATGTGCGACGATGGCCAGGCTACCTGTAATGTCCGGGACAGATTCAATGATTTCAACGAGTTCAAAGGAGGACGCGCCATAGAGACCATCCAGATACTGGATACATGACTCATCCAGTTTTAGAGTCGACTGTAATAACCCCAGTGTTTCTCGAGCACGTTTTGCAGTACTACATAATAACCGATCAATTTCTTTACCCGACTCCAGTAACGCCCGGCCTATTCCTGGTGCATCTCTTACACCCCGGGCATTTAATGGCCTTTCAAAATCAGACAAACCTGGGTTACCCCAGTCAGATTTTGCATGTCGAATCAAAGTTAGTGTTTTCATGCCCAATACTCCGATACCTAAAAAATAGTGTGGAAATATCAAAGGGATACGGCTGTTTTTTTAGTTTGAATAGGGAGTATAGAACGGATCTAGCAAAAAATCTTATTTGACAAAGTCAGATGCATGTATTAGATATAACTAATATCAGACATAAGTCTGACTATTTGAAGATATCGAACAGGAGGTAGGACATGGCGATTACAAAATCAGAGGTAGAAGAAAAACTGGCTGACTTGCCGACAGGAATGAACCCGGCACAGATGAACCAGTGGTTTGATCAGCGCTTTGAAGAAAAAATGAGGGAAATTGAAGAAAACCATATTCCTTCTTTATCCATTGTCGTAACCAAAGGAACCATGGATTGGGGCTATCCGCCTTTTATCCTCGCTTCGACCGCCGCCGCGCTGGGTTGGGAAGTGGATCTGTTTTTTACATTCTATGGATTGCAGTTACTGAAAAAAGAACTGAATGATCTGGCGGTATCGCCCATGGGTAACCCGGCTATGCCGATGAAAATGCCATTTGGACCTCAATGGTTTCAGGACATTAACTGGAACATTCCCAATATAGTAATGGGCAATGTGCCTGGTTTTGAGAATCTGGCAACTTCATTAATGAAAAAAACAACAAGGAATAAAGGCGTTGCCAGTGTGCAGGAATTGCGTGACATCTGTGTTGAATCGGGTGTGCGTATGGTGGCCTGTCAAATGACAGTCGATCTGTTTGGGTTTAAACAGGATGAGTTTATTCCTGAAATTGCAGACTGGATTGGTGCGACAACATTTTTACCGATCGCACAGAAATCAGATGTCAGTCTGTTTATTTGAATTAAGTTTCTTAGACGGTTCTGGCTGTGTTCTCCCATTTAAAGAACTTAATCAGACTTCGGCATTTATCAATTAACAAGAAATCTATACAACAACGAACGAGGTGACTCATGGAACAAGCCATTAATCAGGAAGTGGATGCACGTGGTTTAAATTGTCCATTACCCATATTACGAATTAAGAAAGCATTGAATACTCTTCAGACAGGGGAAGTTGTGCGCATGCGCGCAACAGATCCGGGTTCTGTTAAAGACATTGTTGCTTTCTGTAATCAGACTGGAACGGAATTACTTTCCTCTGAAGAAGGTGAAGGTGAGTTTGTTTTTACCATGAAGAAAAACTAAGACGATTCTGAATGGGTAGCTCATTACATATGAATACCCATTCAGTGTCACTATTTAACAAGGGTAAATCCTATGGTGTAACGATTAGACTACTACATGGTTTTTCAGTAAAACCATTGTTTATTATATATTGAGCCACATAATAACAGACAGGCTTACATTTTATTAGGCTTGTCAAAAACAGGGGAGCTAACTAAGATACAGGTATAATTAATCGGCATTTATATTGGTTATAGTCAAAAATGAGTACCAAAGGCAAACAAAACCGCGAACGCATTGTTGAGGCTGCCGATAACCTTTTTTACCACAAAGGGTTTAATCAAACGTCTTTTTCCGAAGTGGCTGATGCGTCGGGCATCCCCAAAGGCAATTTCTATTACTACTTCAAAAGTAAGGATGAGTTACTGAATGCCGTTATTGACTCGCGCATTGAGCTGTTTAGAAATCTGCTTTCCGAATGTGAAGCAAATTATCAACAACCGCTAGAACGCCTCTATCGTGTAGCAGATATCCTGGTAAATGAAGCGGACAATGTTCTGCATCATGGTTGCCCTATGGGGACACTTAATGCGGAGTTAGGCAAGACCCAGGAAGAACTGAAGGCTCATGCGACACAAATGTTTGACCTGCTTGTCGACTGGTGTGAGCAGCAATTTATGGCACTGGGTAAAGGTGAGGAATCACGCTTTCTCGCCATGCATCAGTTGGCTATGTTGCAGGGTGCAGCGATGTTAAGCCATGTTTATAATGATCGTACGTTTCTGGAAAAAGAAGTTCAGACGGTTAAATCCTGGTTAGATAGTCTTCTGCAGTAAAATAAAAATTGGTCGGCGCGAGGATTTTAACCTCCGACCCTTTTTCTCTCAAAGTTTTTGCCTTGTCATTTCTCGCTTGAGTAACCTAAACCAAACAAGCAACTGAAGCGGCTCATGCCAGAGATAGAGAATTTAGTATGAGCGATTTACCGAGAATTCAGCTAAAAAGCTAAGTGCATCTTTGTATTTAGATGCTGGAATAATATTGAGGGCTTCAATCGCTTTATCTGCTTCAACACGGGCACACTGGGCGGTGTAGTCGATAGCTCCGGTCGATTCAATGGCGGCACAAACTCCTTCAATTTGTTCTAAACCCCCTTTTTCAATGGCATGACGAACGACGGCTGCTTCTTCTGTGGTTCCGTTACGCATGGCATAAATTAGCGGCATGGTAGGTTTGCCTTCGGCCAGGTCATCACCGACATTTTTGCCGAGTTCCTCGCTGGAGGCGCTGTAATCCAGTACATCATCAATGAGCTGGAAAGCGCAGCCCAGATGCATGCCATAGGCTTTCATGGCCTGTTCTTCGGTTTTGCTTCGTTCGGCAATCACGGCTCCAAGCTGGGAAGCGGATTCGAATAATTTTGCGGTCTTGTTGTGAATGACTTCCAGATAGCGAGCTTCGGTAGTGTCAGCGTCATGCACGTTGAGGAGTTGCTGGACTTCACCTTCTGCAATGGTGTTGGTGGCGTGGGCCATGATATCCATTACAGGCATGCGGTTGACGTCGACCATCATTTCAAAAGCTCGAGAGTAGAGGAAATCCCCGACCAGTACACTGGCTTCATTGCCAAACAGGTGATTGGCGGTTTCCTGTCCTCGACGTAATTCTGAGCTATCGACCACATCATCATGGAGCAGAGTGGCGGTGTGGATAAATTCAATAATTGTTGCCAGATCAATATGTTGGCTTCCCTGATAATCAAGGGCGCGGGCGGCTAGTAAGTGAATTACCGGGCGCAGGCGTTTGCCACCACTGTTGATAATATACGCCCCGATCTGGTTGATGAGCACGACTTCCGACTGCAGGCGACTCTGGATACAGGCATTAACCTTGTCCATATCAGCGGCAATCAGGCTGTAGATTTCTTCAATGTTCATCAATACTTAGTCGGTTGGACGATATAAAATTTGGCCTGCATGCTAGGGCGCGCCCGGTGCGCTGTCAAGGCAATATTATATAGGAGTCGATTCCAGCTGATTTTAGTGGGAAACATGGCTAAAATCGGGAAAATACTTTGACCCGTGGCAGGTGAAGGGGTAAAATTGCGCGCTTTTACGAATTCTGTCTCTCTCGCCGTGGGCGGGGGTTAAGTTTGGAGAAATTACATGTACGCGGTAATCAAAACCGGTGGCAAACAGTACAAAGTTGAGCAGGGCCAGAAACTTCGTGTTGAGAAAATCAATGCGGAATCCGGTGCTAGTGTAGAACTGGATAAAGTGCTGATGATTGCAGACGGTGACAATGTCACAATTGGTGCACCATATATTGATGGTGGCAAGGTAACGGCCACTATTACTGAACATGGTCGTGGTAAGAAAATTCGCATCATCAAGTTCCGTCGTCGTAAGCACCATAAAAAGACTCAGGGCCATCGTCAGGCCTATACAGAACTGGAAATCACCGGCATTGCCGGCTAAGGCATTTTGAAGAGGTAATACAATGGCTCATAAGAAAGCAGGTGGTAGTACTCGTAACGGTCGCGATTCCAACGCCAAGCGCCTGGGCGTAAAACGTTACGGTGGTCAGGAAGTACTGGCTGGGAATATTCTGATCCGTCAGCGTGGTACTAAAGTACACCCAGGTTTGAATGTTGGTAAGGGTAAAGACGACACACTGTTTGCCAAGATCTCTGGCACGGTCAAGTTTGAAATAAAAGGTCCGAAAAACCGCCAGCATGTGAGTGTGATACCTGCATAGTATTTTGCGGAATGTCAGATTCACTCGAAACCCCGTTTTTTAACGGGGTTTTTTGTTTATAACATAGAAGGGACGAGTGACAGGTTACGAGGTACAAAACACAGAAGGTTTTCCTCGTTACTCGTCCTTCATTCCCTGGAACTGATTTATTATGAAATTCGTTGATGAAGCTACGATAAAAGTACAGGCTGGCAAAGGCGGCAATGGCTGCGTCAGTTTTCGTCGCGAAAAATATATTGAATTCGGCGGCCCTGACGGTGGTGATGGTGGTGACGGTGGCAGTGTCTATCTTGTTGGTGATGTAAACCTGAATACCCTGGCTGATTTTCGTTATACCCGTCGATTTAAGGCTGAAAGTGGGACGTCAGGTGGTAGCCGAAACTGTACCGGGAAAGGGGGGGAAGACCTCTACATCAAAGTTCCAATGGGAACCCAGGTCTTTGATGTCGACAGTGATGAGTTAATTGGTGACGTTCTTGAGAATGGACAGGCTTTATTGGTCGCTCAGGGTGGATTCCATGGCTTGGGTAATAATCGTTTCAAGAGCAGTACTAACCGCGCTCCACGTCAGTCGACTCCGGGAACAGAAGGCGATAGTCGTGATTTACGCCTGGAAATGAAAGTACTGGCCGATGTCGGTCTACTAGGAATGCCCAATGCAGGTAAGTCGACCTTTATCCGGGCTGTGTCAGCAGCCAAACCCAAGGTTGCGAATTATCCATTCACAACATTACACCCGAATTTAGGCGTAGTCAGTGTCGAAACGCATCGTAGCTTTGTCGTCGCGGATATCCCTGGCTTGATTGAAGGCGCGGCTGAAGGCGCTGGGCTGGGCATTCAATTCCTCAAGCATTTATCACGCACACGGTTATTGTTACATCTTGTGGATGTGGCACCTTTTGATGAGTCGGTTGATCCTGTTGCTGAAGTGCAAGCCCTTGAAAAAGAGATGCGGTACTTTGATCCTAAGCTGGCTGAATATGAACGCTGGTTGGTATTGAATAAACTGGATCTATTACCGGATGATGCTGAACGTGATGCTCGTTGTGACGATATTGTTAAACGACTGAACTGGCAGGGACCGGTATTTAGGGTTTCTGCTATAAATAAACAGGGTACGAAAGAATTGTGCTATCGCATTATGGAACACATAGAACAAATACAGGAGCAAGGGACGAGGGACGAGGGTCGAGGAGAAGATGCGGAATAGGTCTTTTGCAGAAGACTTTATGGGTATCTATACAATCATGAGTGAACAACAAAACAGACAGTCACAACGTTGGGTTATCAAGATCGGTAGTGCCTTGTTAACCCAGGATGGCGCTGGCCTGGATCTGGGCAGTATTTGTAATTGGGTCGAACAAATGAAGGGCCTGCTGGATCAGGGTATTGAAGTGGTACTGGTATCATCCGGTGCAGTAGCAGAAGGAATGTGCCGATTGGGATGGAAACAGCGTCCACATGCGGTTCATGAATTACAAGCGGCAGCGGCAGTTGGACAAATGGGACTTGTGCAGACTTATGAATCCTGCTTTGCAAAGTATGGACATCATACTGCTCAAATACTTCTGACTCACAGCGATCTATCCAGTCGTGAACGTTACCTGAATGCACGCACAACAATTCGAAGTTTGCTGGAATTAGGTGTGGTGCCTGTCGTCAATGAAAACGATACGGTAGTGACAGATGAAATCCGTTTTGGTGATAATGACACCCTCGCCGCATTAGTCGCTAATCTTGTTGAAGCTGACCGGCTCATAATCCTGACGGATCAGGAAGGCTTGTTTGACCGTGATCCTCGTGAACATACCGATGCGAAATTAATTCAGGAAGCCCTGGTTAGTGAACCTTCTCTTGATGGTATGGCGGCTGGTGGAGCGGGTACATTAGGTCAGGGTGGTATGACAACTAAAATACGTGCCGCACGCCTGGCTGCACGGTCTGGTACATCAACGATTATTGCGTCTGGTCGTAAGTCACAGGTCCTGGCTGAAATTCTGGCGGGGAACTCTGTTGGGACTTTATTAAAAGCCGCACAGGAACCTGTGACTGCACGCAAGCAGTGGCTAGCGGGTCATTTGCAAATGCGTGGAAAGCTGGTGCTGGATGATGGTGCGGTTAAAGTATTAAAAACATCAGGTAAAAGTTTACTGGCTGTTGGCGTTGTTTCAGTTGATGGGAGTTTCGAACGTGGTGAAGTGGTGGCCTGTGTTGACCAGCAGGGTAATGAAGTTGCCCGTGGCCTGGTTAACTATCGCGCTGCTGAAGTTCGATTGATCAAAGGCCAGGCCAGTGAGCGCATTGAAGAATTATTGGGTTATGTAGATGAAGCTGAATTGATCCACCGAGATAATCTGGTGCTAAGTTAGTATTCGGTTCAGAGTATATTCAAATAATAATTATCTTATGCCGATAGGGCGATGTATGAAGCAAAACAGTCAGGTCGAAATTCATATTGCTTTTATGAACATAAATAATTAACTAAAAATATCAGATGTATCTTCTTCAATGTGATCAAAATATTGTACTGGGTGCTGAAGCAGCCGCATAAATTCTGCAGCAGGAACTGGCTTACTGATCAGATAACCCTGTATCTCATCACAGGCAGAACGTCTTAGGTAGGTCGCCTGTAATTCAGTCTCTACACCCTCTGCAATAACAGTCATCTTCAGACTATGCGCCATTTCACCAATGGTATGTGTAATGGCGGCATCTTCAGGTTTATTTGTGATGTCCTTGATAAATGAACGATCAATCTTGAGCTTGTCGAAAGGGAAGCGGCGCAGATAGGATAAACTAGAATAACCCGTACCAAAATCATCAAGGGCCAGTTTTATACCTAGCTGCTTGATGGTATTGAGTACCTCCAGCATTCTTTCGGGTTGTTCCATCACCGAACTTTCTGTGATTTCAATTTCCAGGCGTCCGGCATCAAGGCCGCTTTGTTGTAGTGTACGTTTGAGGCTGGAGAGAAAGTTGATATCATCAAGTTGACGTACCGAAACATTCACAGCGATAGACAGATCAGAGTAACCATCCTTTTCCCATTCCATAGCCTGGGTACAGGCACTAAGTAATACCCATTCACCGATGGGTCGGATAAGTCCGGTATCTTCTGCCAGGGGAATAAATTGAATGGGAGATATCAGACCAAACTCAGGATGGTTCCAGCGTATTAACGCTTCGGCACCAATAATTTTATTATCTTTTAGATGAACCTGTGGCTGGTAATAGAGTTCAAGTTCCTGGTTATCGAGGGCGACACGGAGATCATTCTCAAGGCGGAGTCGTTGGCTGGTTTGCAGGTTTAGTTCCGGAGTATAGAACTGAAATTGATTTCGGCCCAGATCTTTGGCGTGGTACATGGCGGTATCAGCCAGACGTAATAGTGTATCCATATCATCGCCATCATCTGGCCAGATACTGATACCAATACTGGCAGAGATATGTAGATGGTGTTCAGAAATAGTCATGGGTTCGCTAATGATGTCTACCAGTCGTTTGGAAAGATTAATTAGCGAATCAGTATCGGTAAGATCGCTGACCAGTATGACAAACTCATCACCACCATAACGTGCAATCGTATCACTGCTACGTGCTGTATGTTTAAGACGTTTGGCTATCTCAATAAGTAGCTGGTCTCCAATACGGTGACCAAGACTGTCATTGATTAGTTTAAAACGATCCAGGTCAAGAATTAGCAGAGCAACTTTATGGTTAGCTCGCTGGGCATGTGTTGTTAGTTGTTCAAAGCGATCGAGCAACAGAGTCCGATTGGGTAATTCAGTAAGCTCATCATGGTAAGCCATAAAGTTGAGGCGTTCTTCAAGTTTCTTGCGTTCAGTAATGTCATGCTGGATGCCAATAAAATTCGCAATCTGGCCTTCACGGTTTCGTACTGGTGAAATGGAAACCAGCTCCCAAAATAGTTCTCCATTTTTCTTTTTATTGAGTATTTCACCATGCCAGACCTGCCCACTTCTAATGGTATCCCAGAGATGGGTATGGGTAGATAAAGGAGTTTTATCTGAACGCAGCAGGTTAGCCTTGTGGCCAATCGCTTCTTCGGGTTTGTAACCAGTGGTTTTATAGAACTGTGGGTTGACATATTCTGTAACACCATTGATATCAGTGATAATAATAGAACTAACACTCTGTTCAATAGCGGTGGAGAGTTTACGCAATTCATATTCTGCCTTCTGCCGTTTTTCACGGTCATGAAACAGATAATCACGCATCACTTCAAAAGCTTCAGCAACATCACCAAACTCATCCTGGGCCAGGATTTGTATAGGCTGGGTAAGGTTGCCACCGGAAATCGTGTGAGCCGAGCATTCCAGTTGTTGTAGTGGCATCAGAATACGGCGGTAGGTCACCATAAAGGCAACTATAAAAATGGTAATAACCAGCAGTAGGGTAATAATCAGAGCAACAATTGTATTGCGGCTTCGATTTTTTATGATATCAATATCATCATTAATATGCAGGTTAACGGCATCTGAGAGATTAAGGATGGCGTTAACGGCCTCAGTAGCCTGGTTAAACCACTCAGTAGAAGTAATCGGATAGGGTTGGCCATTAAGACTGCTCTGGACTATGGCGGTTCGCAGAGCCATGTACCCCTCCTTATAGGTGCGTTGTAACTCAGTCCGTGCCTGGCGGATGGCAGGGGTTGATGGAAAAAAATCCAGTATCACATTAAGTCGTTTTTCTATCAGTTGACTGGTATGGAGGTAAATATCGAGTTGCTGGTATTCCTCCTGACGGAAAGATCGCTGTTGGGCAATGACGGCACTAAGTAGAGCCCGCTCATGGCCTGCATTCTCACTGTAGCTAAAAAAAGCCTCCTTAATAAATATGCCATAACGTGATGCATGTTCTTCTTCTTTGACGGGAGCCATGACAATACGATTGATCATCGCTATTTCTTCAATACGTTGGCTGATTGCATCGATCCAGCTACTGTAGGTCATGGAGGCATCATTATTATTGAGGTTTTGATCTACCTGTTGACGGTTGTCACTCAGGCGTTGAACCACGCTATCAAGATGGGGATGGATCGTCGGAATAGTCACCAGGCTAGTGTTTTCTTTCAGTTTTTGATAGAGGCTGTACATAGCTTTATCAGCATCCTGACGTAATTGTTTCAGGTGAATCTTTGTCTTTGCATTATAAGTTTTCGGGTTTGCAAGCAGTGCCGCGGCCAGGCCACGTTCACGAGCTAGCAGGGCATTGAGAGCCAGCGCCTGTTGCCCGATATCGCTTGAGCCAGCCATATATTCGGCATCCTCATACTGATGTAATACGTGGATAACATTCCAACCAAGAGCCATGATAGATATGAGGGTTAATAGACCAAGAACCAGCAATAATAATTGCCGGATGCGCATCTTACATAAAAGATGCCAGAAGCGTGGGGTATGGGGGGTTGTCTCGGGTGTATGTGGGATTAAGGCCATAATATTGAATCGATGTCACGGATATGTTCCTTCTTCCGAGGTATATAGTTTCTTTAGCATCCTTATATGAGAGTAATTACATTCAAGTTAAAGTATAGGCGATAAATGCAGTTAATATTATCTATATAGACACATTATGATTCTGGTTAGATGAAACCTGATTATGGTTTTATTGGGTAATGGGCATCCCCATCAATGGCCAGATGATACCCACCGCCAGTGCGGTAACCGCCATCAGTACAATACTGCCAGGAATACCCGCCACGAAAAACTGTCCAGTGGTGAACTGCTTTGAGTCATAGGCAATCGCATTGGGTGCGGCACCCACCAGTAACAGGAATGGACAGGCGGAAACGATCAGGGATGAATACAACACAACATCCGGTGCAACGCCAAGGTATGGTGCAATTACCAGTGCGACGGGGAGTGAAATCGCAATAGCGGCGACATTCATGATGAAGTTGGTCATAATCATGACAAAGAAGGAAATCCCTAACACAAAAATAAACCAGTTAGATTCTTTAAACATGGCTAACCAGTTAATCGCTAGCCACCTGGCGGCACCCGTTTCCCATAAACAGAAACCGATACTCATTGCGCCGGCAAAAAGAAGGATAATATTCCAGGGGATCTGTTCCAGTTCCTTAATGGTCAGGATCTTGAACATGAAAAAGATAATTGTTGAAAGTAGAATGACTGAGGTTTTATCGATGAATTCCATTTCGGGGATGAATGATTTTAGTGACAGAGTAACAATCACCGCCAGTACTACTCCAACGACAAAGATTTCATCACGGGTGATGGGGCCGGCTTCTTTGTACAGGCGTTTAGCTTTTTCCCGTAGACCGGGAATTTCTGCTTTCTCAGGTTTGAACATTAGCATTATGAGTACCCAGCAGAGGAAGACCATTATCCAGCCAATGGGAAACATGTAATAACTTAATTCAAAAAAGGAAATATTACGATCGACAATATCATTATAGAAGCCAAGTGCAACTGCACCACGTGCAGCGCCTAATAAGGTGATCATACTACCGGCACCGGCAACAAAGGCCATACCAATAAATAAACCCTTACCAAATTTTGTTGGTTTATCAGTCTCACCGTACAGCGTGTAAATGGCCATTAAAATAGGGAACATGGTCGCAGCAACCGCAGTATGTGCCATGAAATGTGTGAGAATGGCCGTAACAATGAAACAGCCCAGATAAATCATGCTGGTCTTTTCCCCCACAATTGTCAGCATCTTATATGAGACTCGTCGCGAAAGGCCAACTTTGGTGAATACCATACCAATAACAAGAGAACCAAAAATAAACAGTACAGATGGATCCATAAAATCTTTGAAAGCAACGCTGGCTGGTCGGATTAAAAATAGTGCCTGGACAACACCAATAGCCAGGCTGGTTACGCCAATGGGGACTACTTCAAATACCCACCAGGTACCGGCCAATAAAAATAATGCAATAGCGGCTTTACCTTCACGGCTTAATGGGAAATGTTCACCAAGTGGATCGATCGCATCGGGAAGTGGATCGGCAAGATAAAGCCAGAAGAAAAGAAACAGACCCAGGGTGATAAAGCCGATACGTTTAAGATCAAGAACCGTAATCGGAAGCGTAAATTGAATATATTTTTGTTCGGGTTGTTCTGACATAGTTTACCTCTACTTCTGTTCAGGCATCCACGCCTGTTCAACGTTATCAGCAATTCGTTCAAACAGATCGACCAGACGTATGACGCCAATAACGTGTTCGTCTTCAACAACAGGAAGCACGAGTACATCATTAGCGAGCATGGTATAGAGACATTTTGCAATAGGGTCATCCAGAATAACCAGGTCTTCCATGGGAGTCATACATTCGGATACAGGTTTGTTCAACTCATCATGTAATTTAAGAGTAAATCCCTCCTGCCAGATTACCGAAAGTGAGGTTAGATCCTGACAAAAACCACTGATAGGCTGATTCCGCATGAAATGTGGATGACATTTTTTCAGGTAGTCCGGTCCTACTGCACTAATAAGATCTCGTAGAGACAGATAACCTTTTAAGCGGTTATCATCGTCCAGTACCAGAATGGTGCGGAACTTGGTTTTATCTTCCAGTACATGGTGCATCAGATGGAAAGCCTGTCCCAGTGGAGCATTGACTGAAATATTCGGGTAGTCCTCCGTCTTGAGATAGACATCTTTGACCTTAAGATCATCAAGCATAGCTATTAACCTCCCATGACAGGTATCTGGTAGGTGTCTGCATTTATCCAGATATGAGTGAGAATACTTGCCGCATAACCCAGCATGATTACCGGCGTCCATTTAAGGTGAGTGAAAAAGGTATACATGCCTCGTGCCTGCCCCATTCAGCGCGAGCGAGACGACCGAAAATATCGAAGGGCTTACGTGTTTTTCTACCTGAATGCATCATATCGTCTACTGTGCCATAGTCGGGATGATCTTCAGGGGTAGGGACATGGGTTCTTTTCAGGTAATAACCATAGAACTGTAAATAAGCGAGACCCGCCATCATCCCTAACATGGGGGGCAGATGTAAAATACTATGGAAGCTAACGGCAGTGACAATGGTGCAGACAAACAGGAATATTATGACATAGGCACCACGGTAGAGTTTTACCCGTCCATTGTCAGGCTCAGGTGTGCCATGGGGTACGAAAAAGTGTATCAGGGTGGCGGGTACCAGAAAATTAACCAGCGAAGGAATGAACAGTAAAAAGAAAGTCTGAAATTCGACAGCACCTTTTTGCCAGACCATCAATGTTGTGATGTCGCCAAATGGACTAAAGGCTCCTCCGGCGTTGGCTGCAACAACAATATTTACGCAGGCGAGACTGGCAATCATGGCCCAGATGATGCCTGCGGCGAGGATAACTGGTTTTGATTTGCGTAGTTGAGTACATTCCTCACATATCACTACGGCGTAGGCAATGATAAATAGAACGAGTGACAACAGACCTACAGGATGGGTGGTGAGATCCAGATAGTTGTCTGCCCCTGAACTGGTAGCCGCCCCAAGGGTAAGAGGGGTAAGAAGAAATAGAAAAATTGAAAAGCCTGATTTTAAGATTTTCATATTTTTATTATTGTACTGTCTGATTGTTGAGCAGCTAAGGCTAAATAATATTTATCATACTAATATTAGTTCAGAATTATGTTATGAGACAGGTCTGCTAATTAAGGCAATCAGTAAATCTACGGTCTATGCGGTTGTAATTATTTTGATAACAATGAGTATCACGTGCATATGATTTAATTTAGACCGAGTTTTCAGGAGGCGGGAATAATTTGACCAGTCCTTCAGGGACTTCATGACGTAAAGCCTGATTAAGAGCACCGTTCTCCATGACAAAACAGGCGAAGACCATAATGATGGTTGGCATCAGGCCAATGCGAATGAGGGCTATAGCAAGAAGTTGAGCAGGACTATCTGTATGGCTTGTCGTCTCTATCAGCCAGCTTCCGATTAACAGTACGCTGGTAATAGCATAACCAAGAAAAAGCCAACGATAGTTGCGTAGTGCAAGACGCCAGTGCATTTGGATGAACCAGCTCTGGCTGTGAGGGATTCTTAGATAAGTATACAGGGCAAAGGCTGAGGAAAAGAGTAGTGGGATGAGGAGACTAATACGCCCCATTTCCAGAAAAATCGTCATCGGGCCGAGTAGCAATAATGCTCCAAGGCTTACCATAAACAATTCATGGGCATTTTTTGCGGGTTTTACTTCTGACGCTTCAACATCGAATACCATGGAATGGCCTCATTCTTAACTACGATGGCGAATTCCCTATTGTTAGTTTAGCCCGGTTAGATACGGCGTTCCTGTTATTATCAGAGATAAAAAAACCGGTCAAATGACCGGTTTTTTTATCTTATGTAAACCTTAAACAATAAAAGGATTACATTGCACGAATGCGGGTATTCAGACGGCTTTTATGACGAGCAGCCTTGTTCTTGTGAATCAGGCCTTTCTGCGCGGTTTTATCAATGATACCTGCGGCAGTCTGATAAGCGGCCTGAGCCTGTTCTTTGTCACCGGCACGGATAGCACCAATTACTTTTTTAACAAAAGTACGGAAATGAGCACGCAGGCTGGCGTTGTGCTGACGACGTTTTTCGGCCTGACGGGCGCGTTTTCTTGATTGTGCTGAGTTAGCCAAAGTAATCTCCTAAAAGCAGGCAACTGGACTCGGAAAGCGGCGTATTTTGGGACTTCTGCCCCTGATTGTCAATGCCCTGTGGGAAAATAGCGTAATATTTGTAGTTCTGCTTCTGTGTTAAGTAATGGGCATGATATGCTTGCGCATTACTGAATAATAAGCAAATAAAAACAGAGACTTAAGTGACTTTCCAATCCTTTTTGCAGACGGCCCGGCCAACTATTCGACTAGCAATGAAATGAGCCTGTTTAAATCCACAGCCATTGTCAGCGCGATGACCCTGGTATCCCGGATTTCCGGATTGCTGCGGGATATAGTTATGGCTTATGTATTCCGCATTGGTGTGGGGACGGATGCTTTTTTTGTGGCCTTCAAAATCCCCAATTTCCTGCGTCGCCTGTTTGCCGAAGGTGCATTCAACCAGGCTTTTGTGCCAGTACTGACCGAATATAAAGTTCAGAAAGAACGGGAAGATGTCGTCGATCTGGCTCGTCATGTGGCTGGCACACTGGCTGGACTTCTCTCTATTCTGACTGTGGTGGCCGTATTCGCGACTCCTGTGCTGATTACCATTATTGCTCCTGGCTATCTAAATGATCCTCTGAAGTTTGATATGACGGCATCGATGCTGCGTATTACCTTTCCTTATATATTGTTTATTTCTCTCGCTGCGCTGGTAGCCGGTTTACTCAATAGCTATGGCCGATTTGCCGTACCAGCGTTTACCCCGGTTTTTTTGAACCTGATCCTGATAGCAGCGGCTATCTGGCTGGCACCAAAACTGGATGAACCGGTTTTTGCCCTGGCCTGGGGTGTATTCATTGCCGGGATCGTGCAACTTGGTTTTCAGCTTCCAGCATTATACAAACTGGGATTTTTGCGCTGGCCTCGCTGGGGCTGGCACCACCAGGGGGTTCGACGGGTGATGAAACTGATGTTACCCGGGATCGTGGGTTCCTCCGCCATGCAGATCAACCTGCTGTTTGATATTTTGATTGCCTCGTTTTTAGTCTCAGGCAGTATTTCCTGGCTATATTATTCGGATCGACTGGTGGAGTTTCCTCTGGGGGTATTTGGTATTGCGCTGGCCACGGTGATTTTGCCTAATCTGTCGGAGAAACATGCACAGGGTAACCCGCAGGCCTTCTCTCACATGCTGGACTGGGCGCTGCGCTGGGTCATCCTGATTGCCACACCGGCGGCGGTAGCACTGGCGGTACTGGCTGGGCCATTAATTAGCACAATGTTCTACCATGGTCAGTTCTCTGAACAGGATGTGCACATGTCGACTCTGAGCTTAATGGCATATTCGATCGGCCTGCTGGGTTTTATTATGGTCAAGGTGCTGGCACCGGGCTATTTTGCACGGCAGGATACAAAAACCCCGGTACGAATTGCGTTAATTGCGATGGCAGCTAATATGCTGTTTAACGTGATTTTTGTGTTTGGGATGATGGCACTGGACTTTGAAGGTCAACATGCGGGTTTGGCGCTGGCGACGACCATGTCGGCCTTATTGAACGCAAGCCTGTTGTATCGTGGTTTGCGTCGACAAAATGTCTATTTACCCAGCCGTGGCTGGTTACGTCTGTTTATTCAGGTGCTACTCGCCTGTTCGGCGATGCTGGCAGGGTTACTATGGCTGGGTGGTGATCTCTCAAGCTGGTTAAATGCTGAGCCACTGGAACGAGTAGGTCGGTTAGCCATCATTGTTCCGGCTGGAGCTGGAGTCTACTTTGTGGCCCTGTGGATTATGGGTATTCGATTCAGTCATTTTCATCGGCCGCAGGAATAAGTGCAGGTTTCAAAGTTCTACAGGTTGATTTTCACGCAACCTCGCTAACTTGTTATATAATTTCACTCTTTTTAAATTTGTGGTGGCATGCTGGAGCTGGGGATGGAACTGATTCGGGGGCTGCACAACCTTCGTGAACAACATCGAGGTTGTGTGGGGACCATTGGAAATTTTGATGGGGTGCATCTTGGTCATCAGGCCGTATTAGGCCAGTTGGCGGAAAAAGCCGATGAGCTTTGTCTACCCATGGTTTTGATCACCTTTGAACCGCAGCCACAGGAATATTTTGGGCAGCAGTCCTCGCCGCCCAGGTTGATGCGCTTCAGGGAGAAGATCCAGTCCCTGCGTCGCTACGCGGTGGACCGGGTGCTATGTTTGCCCTTTAATAAAGCGCTGGCCACAATGTCACCAGAAGATTTTGTTAAAAAAATTCTGGTCGATGGGTTGGGACTGCGATATCTGGTTGTGGGTGATGACTTCCGTTATGGTTGTAAGCGAGCAGGCTGTTTTAATGATTTGCAGGCAGCGGGTCAGAGGCATGGCTTCCAGGTTGTGAATATGCACACTTTTGCCGTTGGTGCAGAACGCGTGAGTAGTACTCGGATTCGTAAAGCGCTCGAACAGGGCGACATGACTGGAGCCGAAGAACTTCTCGGTCGTGATTACCGCATGAGTGGGCGAGTGGCGCATGGTGAAAAGCTGGGACGTCAACTTGGTTTTCCAACAGCTAATATTCACCTGCATCGTAAGGTCTCACCGCTACAGGGCATTTTTGCAGTTGAAGTATTTGGGCTCGATCAGGAACCGCTTACCGGTGTAGCGAGTCTTGGAACCCGACCAACAGTAGACGGTACTGGTACCTTGCTTGAAGTCTATCTGTTTGACTTTGATCAGGAAATTTATGGACGACATATTCAGGTAAGTTTTTTACACAAGTTACGTGATGAAGAACGCTTTGATTCGATTGAAGCCCTGAGAGTACAAATTGAAAAAGATGTAAATGATGCCAAAGCCTGGTTTGCATTGAGATGAATATAGAATTTTAACTTAACAAAATGAAAGAAGCATAAAACGTGGCCGACTATAAAAAAACACTTAACCTTCCGCAAACAGATTTTCCTATGCGTGGCAATCTTGCTAATCGTGAACCGGAATTTCTCAAGCGTTGGGATGATATGGATCTGTATGGCAAATTACGCCAGTTAGGAAAACAGCAACAACGTCCTTCTTTCATGTTGCATGATGGCCCTCCTTATGCCAATGGTGATATTCATATTGGTCATGCTGTTAATAAAGTTTTAAAAGACATCATTGTTAAATCAAAAACCATAAGTGGCTTTGATGCACCTTATATCCCTGGTTGGGATTGTCATGGTTTACCTATTGAGTTGCAGGTAGAAAAGAAAGTCGGTAAAGCTGGCGTTAAGGTTAGTCCACCAGAATTTCGTGATGCCTGTCGTAAGTATGCGCGTAAACAGGTTGACGGCCAACGTAAGGACTTTATTCGTTTAGGTGTGCTGGGAGACTGGGATCGACCTTATCTGACCATGGACTACCAGTTTGAAGCGGATATTATTCGTGCGCTTGGCAAGATCATTGATAATGGCCACCTGCATAAAGGTGCCAAACCTGTCCACTGGTGTGTTGATTGTGGTTCAGCATTAGCCGAGGCTGAAGTTGAATACGAAAATAAAACCTCACCGGCCATTGATGTGCGCTTCAATGTGCTGGATGAAGAAGCCTTAATGTCACGCTGTCATCATGTTGAAGGACATGAAGGCACTGGCCCCGTTTCGGTTGTGATCTGGACAACAACTCCCTGGACCTTACCGGCCAACCAGGCCGTTGCCGTAAACCCAAATCTGGAATACTCCATTATTCAATGTGAAGGTGTCGGTGAACACGTGCCTGAACGTTTGATCGTGGCCAGTGAATTATTAAAAGAAGTGGCAGGCCGTTATGATCTTCAGAATTATCGGGTTATCGCTTATTGTCGCGGTTCAGATCTGGAAGGCCTGAAACTGGCTCATCCTTTTTATAATCGCCAGGTACCAGTGATTGTTGGTGATCATGTCACACTCGATGCAGGTACTGGTGCGGTACATACGGCTCCTGGACATGGTCAGGAAGATTATGTAGCAGGCCAGCAGTACAATTTAAAGGTTGATAATCCAGTGGGTGGTGATGGTACCTTTATTAAAGGTACACCACTATTTGAAGGCCAGCATGTATTTAAAGCCAATGCCTCAGTCATTGAAGTATTAAAAGTGAAAAATCAGCTGGTGCATGAAGAAGCAATTAATCATAGCTATCCTCATTGCTGGCGTCATAAAACACCAATTATTTTCCGCGCGACTCCACAGTGGTTTATCAGTATGGAGCAAAAGGATCTTCGCAGTAAGGCAATAGAGGCCATTAAAAATACCCATTGGATGCCGGACTGGGGGCAGGCACGTATCACGGGTATGGTCGAAGGTCGTCCTGACTGGTGTATTTCACGTCAGCGTACCTGGGGTGTTCCAATTACACTGTTCATTCATAAAGAAACAAATAAGTTACATCCACGTACGATTGAATTGATCGAAGAAGTGGCAAAACGTGTTGAAGAGAAAGGCATTGATGCCTGGTTCTCTCTGGATACAAAAGAGTTATTGAATGATGATGCCGATCAATACGTCAAAGTATCGGATACACTGGATGTGTGGTTTGATTCGGGTGTTACTCACTTTACCGTATTGAATCAGCGCGAAGGAATGGAAGGTTATCCATTAGCTGATTTATATCTTGAAGGTTCGGATCAACATCGAGGCTGGTTCCAGTCATCATTATTAACTTCGGTTGCCATAAATGGTGTTGCCCCTTACAAGTCAGTATTGACGCATGGTTTTACGGTAGATGCTAAAGGGCAGAAGATGTCCAAGTCCAAAGGCAATGTCGTTGCGCCACAAAAAGTAGTTAACAATCTGGGTGCAGATATTCTACGACTCTGGGTCGCGGCAACGGATTATCGTGGCGAGATGACAGTGTCTGATGAAATTCTGAAACGTGCTTCAGATGCCTATCGTCGTATTCGTAATACGGCTCGTTACCTGTTATCTAACCTGAATGGTTTTGATCCCGCCGAGCACATGTTACCCGCTGATAAAATGTTATCACTGGATAAATGGGCGGTGGCCCAAACGCAGCTGCTACAGGAACAAATCAAACAGGCTTATGATGAATATGAATTTCATACTATCTATCAACTGATACATAATTTTTGTGCAGGGGAACTGGGTAGCTTCTATCTGGATATTACAAAAGATCGTCAGTACACCACACAGGCCAATAGTGTGGCTCGACGTTCAGCACAAACAGCGATGTATCATATAGCAGAAGCCATGGTTCGCTGGTTAGCACCTATCTTAAGCTTTACCGCAGAAGATATCTGGCAGGTATTACCGGGCTATCACAATGAATCGGTGTTCCTGAATACATGGTATGAATTGCCGGACATGTATGGCTCCAATGAGGATAAAGAGAAAGCATTATCATTCTGGAAGCAGCTTGTTGAGATTCGTGATGCTGTGAACAAGGAACTTGAGAGCTTACGTGTGGCTGGTGGGATTGGTTCTGGCCTGGATGCAGAAGTCGGCCTGTATTGTGGTCGTGAAGTCCACGATTTATTAGCCACATTAGGTGATGAATTGCGCTTTGCTTTGATTACATCTTATGCTCGAATTTATGTTGCGGGCACGCCGCCTGATGAAGCTGCGCATTATACATTATCAGATAATGATGAAATCTGGATCAGTGTCTCAGCCTCTGGACATGAAAAATGTGTACGTTGCTGGCACCATCGTGAAGATGTGGGTAGCCATAGTGAGCATCCCGAACTTTGTGGTCGTTGTGTTGAGAATGTAGCCGGTGACGGTGAACAGCGTCAGTATGCCTGATAATAGTTTGACCGATAAACAGTCGACCATGCTGAAGTGGTTATGGCTGTCTGGATTAATTATTGTGCTGGACCAGATTACAAAGGTACTGGCCAGTAACCTGTTACAGATGCATCAACCCGTTCCCGTTATGCCCATGTTTAATATGACGCTCATGCATAATACTGGAGCCGCATTTAGTTTCCTGAGTGATGCGGGCGGCTGGCAACGTTGGTTTTTTACCGTTATTGCTGTAGTAGTCAGTACCGTTATTTTTTTCTGGATAAAGAAACTGGATCGCACTGAAAAACTGCAGGCTATTGCACTGGCAATGGTATTAGGTGGTGCGATTGGGAATGTGATTGATCGTATTCTGTTTGGATACGTTATTGATTTTATTCAGTGGTATTACGATCAATGGTATTGGCCTGCCTTTAATATTGCTGATTCAGCAATTACAGTCGGCGTAACCTTATTAATTATTGATAGCCTCCGTGCAACACGGAAAATATCAACTAAACAGGATTGAAAACTTTTTCGTTATGGCAACCATCGACGCACTAACAATTGGCCCAGATTCTGAGGTCACTATGCATTTTACTCTCAGCCTTAATAATGGAACCATCATTGAAACAACAAGAGGACATGACCCTGTTTGTTTTTCAATGGGTGATGGCAGTGTTATTGAAGGTCTGGAGCAGGCCATGTATGGATTGAAGTCGGGCGAACAGCAATGTCTGTCACTGGAACCACGAGATGCTTTTGGTTTTCCTGAACAGGAAAATATACATGAAATGCCCCGTAGCGAATTTTCTGATGACATTGATTTACAGGTTGATAATATCGTTAATTTTAGTATTCCATCAGGAGAGGAAATTCCAGGGCGGATACAGGAAGTACTGGACGATAAAGTGATCGTAGATTTTAACCACCCCCTTGCAGGTCATAACGTTATTTTTGAAGTTGAAATCCTGGAAATTAATCCGAACAAAATATAATTATGAGTATTGTTCTTGCAAATCCACGTGGTTTTTGTGCAGGTGTTGATCGGGCGATTGAAATTGTTGAGCGTGCATTAGAAATCTTTGGTGCACCCATCTATGTTCGTCATGAAGTGGTACACAACCGTTTTGTCGTCAACAACCTTCGGGAAAAAGGGGCTGTATTTGTAGAAGAACTCAATGAAGTTCCCGATGGTGCAACGGTCATATTCAGTGCGCATGGGGTTCCCAAATCTGTACAGGAGGAAGCCGGTGCACGTGGCCTCAAGGTTTATGATGCCACCTGTCCATTGGTGACTAAAGTTCATCTGGAAGTAGCTCGCTATAGCAAGGCCGGGAATGAATGTATTCTGATAGGTCATGCCGGTCATCCTGAAGTAGAAGGCACCATGGGCCAGTTTGATGATAGTGAGGGTGGAAAAATCTATCTGATTGAAACAGAAGAAGATGCACAAACACTTGTTGTCGAGAATCCAGAAAAACTGGCTTATGTTACTCAGACAACGTTATCGATGGATGATACCTCTACCATTATTGACACCCTGAGGAAACGTTTTCCATTAATCTCAGGTCCTAAAAAAAATGATATTTGTTATGCGACACAAAATCGCCAGGATGCCGTTAAGTCACTGGCGGAACAATGCGATCTGGTTTTAGTTGTTGGTTCACCCAACAGTTCTAATTCAAACCGTTTAAAAGAAGTCGCTGAACGTATGTCGATACCCGCGTATTTAATTGACAACGCCAGCGAAATAAAACCTGAGTGGTTAACAGGAAAGAATAAAGTGGGTGTAACGGCGGGAGCCTCAGCCCCAGAAGTTCTGGTAGATGATGTTATCAAGCAACTCGGGGAATGGGGGATTGAAACAGTTGAGCAGGATGGCGGAGCTCTTGAGAATGTAGTGTTTCCAATTCCTAAAGAACTACAATAATGTTACTTACTTAAATCAAAAATAAAAAAACCGGCATTTAATGCCGGTTTTGCTTTAAGCAGTAATAAACTACCCCGCAGCAAGCTGACGGGGTATCCAATTATGTAGGTACGCCTTCAGGCGTACTTACCGGGTTATCTATGGTGTACGTCTGAAGGCGTACCTACAGCGCACATCGCTGCAAGCTGTGGGGGAATAAAACCCTAAGAGATTAAAATTATTACCGCTGTTTAGTTAGAACCCCAGCAGCGTATTGTATTTGTACTGGTTCCTGTAAATGTTTTATTTCCCAGTTCATCAATCTCCAGCGTTAAACAATCAGGATCATTTCCTGTATTTGTAGCCCTTAATGTATAACCTGCACCAACAACACCATTAACCGTATCGACAGTCGTTGTGACAATATAGGAAAAATTGGGATACTGGCGGTTCATAATAGGCTGAACAAATGTAGTATAGGTGTTATTACAACCAGTAAAGTTGCCGTTATTATTGGAAGCACAACGCTGCATTTCCTGACGAAGCAGACTCAAAGCATGTACAGCCTGTCCTCTTGTATTCTTTCTAAGGTAGTCGTCAAAAAAGTTCCACATTATTGAGACGAGAATAGCGAGAATAACAAGCGTGACCATTACTTCAATAAGGGTAAAACCTTTTGTTAATGTTCTCTTCATGCTCGGCCTGCTGTTAGTCAGAATTGTTACTTATGGGGGATACAAAAAATGAGCCGGAGAAAATTATCCGGCTCATTTTATATCACTATAATTATGGATTTCTTATATCCACTGACTCAGTAATATATTTTGTATCACGACCACCTTGTTTGCCTTCACTCTGTTCATGCAAACATGTTAAGTCTGTGCACCCTGTTGTATTGTTGCCTTTAGGCAACTGTTGTGTACCAAAGAAAGCCGTCATACCACCTTCTACAAAGATAATAGAAGGCTCAGTTGGTAGTCCTTTAAGCTCAGTACGTCGGTCAACTCTAGTTAGGTCAGGGTTACTATCATAGTTAAATACCGGAGTAGCATCATACAGACTGACTACATAACCATAAGATGTTCCCTGGCTTGGTGCACAACTGGTGGAATCCGTTGATGCTACTGGGGTGAAGGTCGGGAATATAATGACACCGGCAAAAGTTACTGGAGATGACATCACTTTTTCTCCTATGTAACTACCATCCAGCTCATTGAGTTCAAAATACCAGCCATGGGATGAAGTTAAACTGGAAGTGGCTGCAGCCGATTGAGTCTGATCACCTTCACCAATGGTATTATCTGTCGCATCATAAAGATCAGCCTCAGTTAGTGTTGTATATGATGTTGGATTACCATCGGCATCTTTTGGTGGACCCACATCAATATCTGTATCACGGATCATGTAGAATCGATCCTGAATAACCGCGTCCAGAGGATGTGAGCGATAACCTGATCCAACGGCGATGGCATAAAAACGCTCACCATGTCTAGCAGCAAAGGAGACACTGGGTGCGTAATAGAAGCGACGGTTGTTTTCTGCATCAGCACCACCCAGGTCCGCGATGGCACCGGCTGTAGCTAACGTATTAGCATCATTACCAGTATGATCTTCATCCAGGTCAACACGCCAGACGCGGGCGCCCAGATCGGTGGTATATAAACGATCGATAACACCATTGAGATTGCTATCAACAAGTTTAATATCAGCGGCAATACTATTTTTCATATCTGCCAGTTCCAGGTTTGCACCTGATCCGGTAGGACCCGCCCACCATAAACGAACACCGGTATCGGCATCGACGATATAAATAGCGCGGCCAACCACGTCATCTGCAGGCAAGCTTGCATTGTCCTGAGTTGTGTCATAACCACCACCAAAAATTAGCACATTCTCAGGGTGACCATTGAACATAATTTTAGCTAAGGTAGGTTTTGACCAGGTTTGTGCCAGTTCTTCAAAGTCACCACCGTCAACACCACCTTTGATAACCCATTTCAGTTTTGGACTATTACGGTTTGTGACATCCAGGGCATAGTAGTTATTGCCCCCACGGCGCATGCCGAAATACAGGTAGATGTGTTCTTCAACACTGTCAACAGTATCAATATTACCAGCACTGTCCATGAGCTTGAGATTATTATTGAGGTCGTTATGCCAGGTGGTTAGAGGGCCATCTAGCCCATAAGTATGGAAGCCGGTACTTTGGTTAATTTTCATGACATTAAGGTTAGGCAATAACTCGGTCGGAACGAAGGAGAACTGTTCAACACCGGTTTCTGCGGCAATGGCATGTAAATGACCTTCATTGGTTGTTATATAAACGGTAACATCCAGATCGGTCTCATCCGTACCCGCATAGGTGACCACATTGGGTTTACTATGTAGTGGGTCCGCTATGAACTGACGAGCATCCGTTGTTGAATTATCTTCGTCATCATCATGGATATCAATACCGCGAGCCCATTTAATAAGCTCGATACGATCTGCATCGGTTGTGGTAGCCGCTAGCCCAAGTAAAGTATTGGTCAGGGTGCCGGTGCCACCGGCGTCAGATACATCGTTGTCTTCATGCAGTTTGTTAGTATCAATATTAAGAGGCGAGTTGTTAGCTGCAGTTGCACCGGTATAAGTATACACAGTTCGGTCCAACGGCAAGTTTTCTGCTGCACCACCGAGGGATACATCACTGCCATCAATGGTGCTACTCCAGTAACTTTGTGCCGTATCTTTGAAGAAACCTGTTGCTGGATCAACCGCATCTTCATCATTAACATCCGCGACAATGAGCTCTGAGGTTAGATCAAGCGGGTCGCTGCGCATTAACTTGTAGCGCTTAAGATTACCGGACCAGCGTGTACTTTCTTCCGGACGGAAGAGGGCAAAATATAGCTCATTTCGATGAGTTAAGCGGTTAAAGGCATTGACTGAAACGGCCGGTGCCACGAAGGTTGAATTAATCGCGAGAATATTCGTAATAATGGACGTAAAAGCACTGGTTAGTCCTTCAAGTGAGTTAGCAAGAAAATAGCCGCTACCCCCTATACCACCAGTACTCCCTCCCTTGAGGGCCGTATCATACAGTAAAGTCTGGTTAGTAGCGAAACCGATGGTGTAGGTAGACACATTTTGATCGCCCTGTTTAAGATCTTGGTCTGTTTCATACATGAAGTGGGCAATTTCATCCAGGCAGTTATCTGCGGAATGAGCGCATGCAGTGCCATTTCCGGTAAGGGTAGTAAAGTTAGGGATAGTGTTGACTAGCGTATCAGCATCATCGTCATTGACTGGGGTACCATCCGTCAGTAATACGACAAAGTTTTTCTGACATTGAAATTCAATCGGGCTTTTGTAATTACCAACAACAAGATCTGGATCAGCAGCAACATCAGAAGAATTAACAATCACTTCAGCAACATTACCATCTGGTAAGGCATTGTTACCAAAATGAGGTGCTTTACCCTGATAATAGAGCATGGCTTCATACAGGGTTTCTGCCAGCGGAGTATAACCTTCATGATCCAGCGCATCAATGGATGCCTTGAATGGCGTGCGTGTATCAGTCGGGGTAGTCGTCATTTCTTTCATACCCTGAACAAAGTAGCCGCCTTCATTACCGGAGTATCTCGAATCAAAGCGCATTAATGCCGCATTAATACCGGAAGTGCTGTCGATAATATTTTTTAACGCATGCTGGACAACTTGCAGGCGAGTCCAGGTTTCACTATTACCTGCTGTATTCAAAAAGTTGATATAATTGGCCGTGTATATTGTGTAGATAGATCCGGTGCTGGTCCAGGAGATACTGTTGGTGTCGGTTGAGTTCCATGGGCCACCATTGGATTCATTGGCAGGGTATACTTCGCCAGCGGTGCCATCACCATGGTTACCATAGTCGGCTTCACATTCGAATTGGTCACCATAATATCTATAAAAGCTGGTCCAGTAATCAGGCGAGCTATTTCTATAGCGTGCATGCCGACCGACATAATAGCCGCTACCAGTGCTTCCCAGTGCTGAGGAGGCATCAGCACAATGGTAATCAGCGACAGGTATATAGGAGGTGGTATAGCTACAGTTAGGGGGATTGCCAGAGGTGCTGTAATAATAGCGAGAAGAACTACAAGCCCCTGAGTAAGTTGTCCCTGGTTGATACGTTCCAGTGGGCACGATGACATCACCATCCATACTACCCGAGGTATCAATAATAAAAAGAATATTAGGGCGCACTTCATTTGTACCAGCGCTTAAGCCAATAAAGAGTTCAGTATCTTCGGCCATCACCGGGCTTGCCATAAGAATATACAGGCTGGTAGCCAGGCTAAGAGTGAATTTTTTAAATAATGTACGCATGACGCACCTCATGATTTCAATTTTATAACTAAAAATTACTTACGCAATGAATGGTTACCATCTAACTCTGACGGCGGTTTTAGTTTTTACGTCATAGGTGACGGTTCCGGGTACGCCATTCAATTCTTTTATTTTATATAAATGTACAGGCTTGCCTTTATGCTTTGCTTTGGTATCAGGATTAATCTTCAATTTTAGGGCTTTACATTTTGCACAGTCAGAAACAGATATTGTGCCGTTTAATGACTTATCGATGCGGACACTAATATAAGCCGCTTCTACAGATTCATTAACAACGACAAAATCGCTGTGCCCAACAACTGGAAAAGCCAGCAAGGCAAGTAGTGACAAGATATAAGTAAATGTTTTCATCGGTATACTCCTTTAACAGAATGCGGACAAAATCCGCTTTCGGTATATTACTGTGGGATAATGACCCCACCAGTTATTTGTAAAGTTACGCTTGTGCTGGCATTAGCAAGATTAGCCGTTACGGAAATGGGAACACTCACCCCTTTGAAAAGGCTAAGTTCATAACCTCGGGGCTGGAAGGGCTGGGTACTGCTGGCATTTGCTATTGCCTGGGTATCCAGGGCGGTACCATATAGATCTGTGCCGGGTGCAGCAGGATCATCACATTGATTGAATTGATTATTATTCATATCATTGATGGCATTTGAGAGGGTTATGGAATAATCCTGTCCAGGTGGTGTATTAATAGTATCTTTAAAACAGGAGTTTGCTGCCTGGAATGCAGCATTGGATGTTTGCAGATTGTTGGCCATACGCTCTTCCATAGTCGCGGTGCTTAGCATGGAGGTTCCGATGACAGTCATAACCATCAGGATCAATAAGGCGACAACGAGTACAATACCTTGTTGCTGAGCGGGTCGTTGTTGAATCATGCTTTTCATTTCTACTTTCCTGGATAGAGATACTATTCGACTAGTTGTATTCATACAGATAGTTTTCTAATGACACAGTAGTTGTGTATTCACGGCGCATTATGTTGTCATTAATAGCTCCCAGGCCTCCTGGGATTAACATTCGATATGTTCGAGTACTGGTACCTGCTAAAAATGCATCAACACTAGTGGCTAGCATGGCAATACGGACCGCAACAACACGTTCCCAGCCACCGGCCATGGCTACCACATTGTTGGCGGTTGTGTAGCGGTTTGGAACACCATCCCGTTTTGCATCTGTGTCAATGCCATACAGCACTTGCATATTTTCAATACCTTCAACCAGCTCAACATTATTACAAAAAAGAGCAGGGATAAGGGTGCCCTGTCTGTTTAGTCTGGGTGTATTTGCAACCGTGTAGGTATTGGTAACTACACCGGCAACCGCATCACCGAGACAGTCGGTGCCGGTATTGTTAACGATGTTCAGGGTATCGCTTGCCGTGCCACCGCCATCAGTACCTGCAACCTGGTTATGTAGACTGGTATCAATAGCGGGGAAGCCTGCCATGCGTAAGTCACGAATAATAAAGTCCATCGAAAATCGTCCACTTTCCTGTATTCGGATCAGACTATCACTGGTGCGCATGGCTCGGTTATTAGATTGATAAACTGTGATTAAACCAGCCAGTATAAGCAGGCTGATCAATAGAGCTACCATTAGCTCAATTAACGTTAGACCTTGTTGCCTGTTAATTGTGTGATTCATTTTCATGGCGTTACTACAATGTTGACAGTTTGAACTCGGTTACCACCATTAACGCTAGTATCAGTCACTTCATTCCAGGTGATATTAATTGTATGGGTGGAGCCATTAGTACAGACATCACCGTCCCCTGTATTATTATCAACACAGGTGGTGGTGATGGTCGCAGGTTGAGGTAAGGTACTCGCAACGTTAAGGCAAACATCATTGAGATCAAAAGCGGCCATTTGAGTATTACTGCAGTTGTTGGCAGTACAATCCACGGCAGCAGGGGCATTGTTAGCACAGTCATCCGTAGTTATTGCCTGTGCTGCAAATGAATTGTCATCATCAACAGAGGAAACATTGGTGTGCATGCGGTCAGCAAGATCATTAGCAGCGAGTACGGCCTGTACACGATAATTAGAACCAGAGGCACCGCGTATGCCACTGATTTGCAGACCGGCCAGCCCCAGCAACCCCACTGACAGAATCACCAGGGCAACCATGACTTCGACCAGTGTCAGACCTTGTTGTTTTTTTGTGTTAATCATATTAAACATGTTAAATAACCAAAATTAATTTGGGTTATGACCTTAAGGGCAAGCCAGTTCAGCGGTTAACCCATTATGTACACCGTTATCATCATTATCATTCGATATTCTGACTCGGCCAGTTCGAGTTAAAAGCACCGCACGGGCATGCTGGTTTGGGAGCGCATCTGTGTTTCGTCGATCATCGCAACGCATAAATGTTGCGCTGGTTGTTGCTGCGCCAGCGGCATTAAAAACTGATGGCATACCACCTGAATCAAACCGGACAGAAACAGCGCCATTGTCTACATCGGTATAGACTAAATTGGCTCCAGATAAGCGACCATGTCTTGTTAGAAGCGTTGCTTCGCCACCATCAATAAGACCATTGCCATCTGTGGCATCAGCTACACCATTCTGGTTGTCATCGATAAACATAATCCAGCCTGTGGTCCAGTCATTAACCTCGCTGCATGTCGCCAGATCTACACTGGCACAGACTGCAATATTCAGGTTTCGTTGCACGGCTTCACTACGAGCCAGGTTGAGTGCGCTGATCAAATCATTAGTCTGGGTCACCCGGTTACTGTTTTGCTTGTACAACTGGAAACCTGGGAATGCCAGCGAGGTGATGAGGATAAAAATCACCAGCGTCACCATCAGTTCGATCAGAGTTAGTCCGCGTTCTTTTTTCATAATGAATTTATAGTTGAAAACCCACTTCAGTTCATTTTGTATCAGACAAGCCCTTTCAAATACCGGATAAGCGGTCAAAGTGAGCGAAAATATGTGGATGGATTAACATTTTTAGTGGCTGCCAGCCTGGCGTATAAAAGTGGCATAATAGGCGTTTTCAACACATAAAGAGGTCGAAATGCGGGATTGTCTGGTCATCGGTGGGGGATTGATAGGAATGTTAACCGCCCGAGAACTGTGTGCCGCGAGGCTATCTGTCACCATCGTTGAACAGGGCCAATGTGGGCAGGAGTCATCCTGGGCGGGAGGGGGAATTCTTTCTCCCTTATATCCCTGGCGATATGACGAGGCCGTGACGGCTTTGGCAAATTGGGGACAGGCCGTTTATCCCAATTTAATCAGTTCTATATATAAGGAGACAGGACTCGATCCGGAACTGGAACAAAATGGACTCATGATCCTGCATGCAGATAATAATCAGGCCGCAGTAGATTGGGGACTACGCTTTGGGCGAAATGTATCTGAAATTACCCCGGTCCAGATTCAGGAGTTGGCTCCAGAACTGGGAGAGGTGCCTGACTCGGCCATCTGGATGCCGGATGTGGGGCATGTGCGTAATCCGAGATTTATAAAAGCAATAAAGGAGAGCCTTTTAAAACAGGGGGTTAACATCCTTGAAAATACGTCCGTCAAAAAACTGTCAATCAAAAAAGGCCAGATAGACGGTGTGATGCTCGAAGGAGAAACATTAACTGCTAATACAGTGATCGTGGCTGGTGGGGCCTGGAGTTCAAATTTACTGGCTGAAACGGGAGTCACCTTACCCGTGCGTCCCGTTCGAGGGCAAATGCTGCTGTATCGAGCCAAACCCGGCGTGGTATCTCGTATTTTACTCAGTCGAGATCGCTATCTTATTCCCAGGCGTGATGGCCGGGTTTTGATCGGCAGCACCCTGGAGGAAACGGGGTTTGATAAATCGACGACGGAGCAAGCACGGGAAGAATTACAGCAAGAAGCTCAACGGCTGGTGCCGGCGTTGGCCAATTATGAAGTTGAACATCACTGGGCAGGACTGCGGCCAGGATCACCGACTGGGATCCCATATATTGGTGAACATCCATTAGTAAAGAACCTGTATGTGAATTCAGGGCATTTTAGAAATGGTGTCGTTCTGGGCCTGGCATCTGCACATTTATTGACGGATATCATGTTAATGCGAAATCCTGTTATTGACCCTCAGGTGTACAAAATTTTGATTAATCAATAGCTTGAATAATAATTTCGACTGTAGTTTAGAAATAGACAAATTCAAAAAACCTGCGCTATACTCAGGCCTATGGAAAATCTCAGCATGATGACTACGGGCTTGACCCGAACAGACGTACGTGGCCTTTTGTTAGAACACGGTATTACGCCCACAAAACAGCGACTGGAAATTGCCCAGATCCTGTTTGCACGCCCACAACATTTATCGGCAGAGCAAGTACTGTCCCGGCTCAATGAAGAACGTCCAAAGGCCTCCAAGGCAACGATTTACAATACGCTGGGTTTATTTGCCCAAAAAGGTCTGGTACGTGAATTAATTGTCGATCCGACCAAGATTTTCTATGATTCCAACACCAGTGACCACCATCACTTTTATAATGTCGATACTGGTAAATTGTTTGATGTACCTGCCGACAGCAATATGGTCGTGGACAATCTGCCGAACTTACCTGATGGTACAGTTGCTGAAAGTGTGGATATTATTTTCCGCATCAAAAATAAAAGCAACTAGTCAGCATACACCTTTTATTATGTGAATTTATAAATTCATTTAAAGGCTGGACATTAATCTGTCATCGCATCCTCATTCTTTATCATAGCTAGCCCCCCCCCTTTTTTTCTGTAGCCGATTATTCTTTTGACAAAAGTGCTTAGTTATCAAACCAGGGTTTGATAGCATGGGAGTCAATAACTTATCAGGGAGATGCCAGTGTCTTCAGTACCACCTCACTTAAATATTTTTTCTGATCAATCGACGTTACTTGTTGAAGCGGCCAATTACTGGGTAGCGGCTGCGACACAGGCGATAAAGCAAAAAGGAAAATTTTGCGTTGCCCTGACCGGCGGCTCAACCCCAAAACCGTTATATCAAATGCTGGCTGAAGATAAGTATGCCGGTCAGATTGACTGGTCTAAGGTATATCTGTTTTGGGGGGATGAACGAATGGTGCCGGTTGATCATAAAGATAGTAATTATCTTATGGCGAAAGAAGCATTGATTGATCATATCCCTGTTCCTGCAGAGCAGGTTTTTCCTATGGTGGTTGGCGATAGTTTTTCAGAGAATGATATTGAAAACTATGTACAGAAATATACAGAAAACTTACACAGGTATTTAGACGTGACAGACTCTGGTTTACCAAAGTTTGATTTGATCATGCTGGGTATGGGGGATGATGGCCATACCGCTTCATTATTTCCCCATACGGACATTCTTAATGAAGAAAAGAAGGCTGTTGCTAAAGTGTATGTGGAGAAACTGGATAGTTGGCGAATCAGCCTGACTTACCCTGTGCTTGAAACTTGTGATGATTTATTGATTATGGCCTGTGGTGATAATAAGGCACCTGTATTGAAGAAGATATTTAACAAAGAACGTTCAGTCAAAGATTTGCCCATGAGTCGAATTGCCTTTCTGGAATCAGCTAACTGGTATACGGATAAAGCCGCGGTTGCTGAGATCGAGGCAGGGAACTGATATGTGGATATTAATAGGTGATATCGGTGGTACCAATACACGTTTGCAATTGGTTGAAACTGTAGACAGAAAAATTGACTATCATGCACGTATATCCTATCCCAGTCAGAATTATAAAAACCTGGCTACGATAGTTAAACATTTCATTGAACAAACAGAGTCAAATATAACTATTGATGCGGCCTGTTTTGCAGTCGCTGGCCCCGTAAAAGGGTCTAGTGCGAGTGTGACAAACCTGCCCTGGGACTTAAATGCCGAAGAATTGAAAATGGAGTTGCAAATACCCCAGATTTTTCTGATTAATGATTTTCAGGCGATTGGCTATGGCATCTCAGCACTTGAAGAGAATGATATTGTCACTCTACAGCATGGCAAGCCAGTACAGCATGGACATATGGCGTTGATTGGTGCTGGCACAGGCTTAGGTGAAACACTGCTGACCTGGCGGGAGTCACATTATGTTCCCTTGCCAACAGAAGGCGGACATGTAGATTTTTCGCCAGCCGATGAATTACAGATGGAATTATTACAATATCTAAAATTAAACCATACACATGTTAGTTATGAAATGGTGCTATCTGGACCGGGCCTGATAAATATCTATACGTTTTTACGCGATAGTAAAAAGATATCACCATCGCGTGAATTTACAGAACGCCTTGAGAATGAAGACCTGCCTGCATTAATTACAGAATATGCTTTGTCAGGAAAGGATGAATTAGCGGTTCAAACACTGGACTGTTTTATCAAAATTTATGGTGCTCAGGCAGGGAATGTTGCACTGAGCTATCTTGCTACAGGTGGTGTTTATATTGCGGGCGGTATTGCACCAAAAATTATTAGTAAATTTTCTGAAGGTTCCTTTCTCACGGCCTTCAATCAGAAAGGCAAGATGGCTAATCTAGTAAGGGATATTCCAGTTAAAGTGGTTCTGAACGAACATGTAGGTTTACTGGGAGCCCTGCAATACGTGTTGTTAAACCAGTAAGATATAATATCACATATAATATGCTGTTGAGAAAAAAATAAATATATGTTCCTAATGACTAACCGCCTTCAAACCACCCGTTCGTGGTGAGCTTGTCGAACCATGAAGGGGATGCGTAAAATATCTATATTAACTTGTATTCACCCTTCGACAAGCTCAGGGCGAACGGTCTAAACTGGTCACCTTTTAGGAACATTTATTTAGTCCAGCGAATTGCGCCAGTAATGATCTTCCTGATCAAACAGCTTCTGTACACCGTCGGGTCCCCAGCTTCCCGCTGGATAAGTATGAATAAAATCACATTCACTGTCCCAGGCTTTTAATACTGGATCAACGGCTTCCCAGGCCCAGCTCACTTCATCATAGCGTAGGAATAATGAGCGATCATTTTCGATAACATCAAGTAACAGGCCTTCATACGCATCTAGTTGTAAGTTTGAAACAGAACAGGAGCTGGCATCCAGTGTAGTCGTATGGGTACGCATTTCCAGTCCCGGTTCTTTAACCTGCATTTCAAGGCGCACACATTCCTGTGGCTGAATTCCCAGTAGTAACCAGTTAGGCTTGATTTGTTCAATCTGGGTTTTGCGGAATAGCTGTTGTGGTGGGTGTTTAAACCGAATACTGATGACCGAACTATTTTTTGCCATACGCTTGCCCGTGCGCAAATAAAAGGGCACGCCACGCCAGCGCCAGTTATCGATATATAGTTTCAGTGCTGCATAGGTTTCAGTGGTACTACTTTCAGGAATATCGTCTTCTTCAAGATAGGAAGGTACCTGTTCACCATCAATTTCACCTTTTGTATATTGCGCACGAAAGGCATGAGCATTTACCGCTCGACGTGAAATAGGACGTAGTGATTTAAGGACTTTTACTTTTTCATCACGAAGAGATTCTGCATCCATGTTAGCAGGAGGTTCCATCGCAACCAGTGTCATCATCTGTAGTAAATGACTTTGTAACATATCACGTAATGCACCCGCGCCATCATAAAAGCCTGCTCGTCCGGCGATACCCTGTGACTCTGAATGGGTGATCTGAACATGATCGATGTAGTTTCGGTTCCATAAAGGTTCAAGCATCAGGTTGGCAAAACGAAAAACCAGAACGTTTTGCACCATGCTTTTACCCAGATAATGATCAATACGGAAAAGCTGATTTTCTTTAAAGTGTTTATGCAGGCTGTCATTGAGTTGAATTGCACTTTCAATGTCATAGCCAAAAGGCTTTTCGATAACGACACGTTTCCAGCCATGATCCTCATTATTCAATTCAGCATCGGCCATTGCCTGACTAACTCGGCTATAAAATGAAGGGGGGATGGCCATATAAAGAATTAGATTATTGGGCAGATTACTATCGGAATAAATTCGATCTTTCAGTTTGCGCAGACTTTCTGCATCCGTCATTTCACCCGCATGCATATGCATGCGTTTATGTAGGCGATCAAGTACATCCGGTTTAATACCACCTCGAGCCTTGCTTGAGAGATGTTCATCCATGAGATTACGCCATTCATCCTGTCCAAGCTCCTTGCGGCTAAAACCAAGAATGGCGGTGTTTTCTGACAGGCGTCCAGCTTCTTCCAGGTGGTAAAGTGCGGGTAGCAGCTTGATCCGAGCAAGATTTCCGGTCGCGCCAAAAATAACAAAGGTGCAGGCTTCGTTCATTTTAACTATCCTTGTTTTGTATGTTGTGGCCACCAAAAGCGTTACGCATCATCGATAACATGCGGTTGCCATAGCCTTCAGGGTTCTGACTGGCAAAACGCATGGTTAATGCCAGAGCCATGACTGGGGCTGGTATACCCTGGCTAATACTTTCTTCCAGTGTCCAGCGGCCTTCGCCTGAGTCAGCAACATAGGCACTGCTATTTTCCAGTGTTTGATCGTGCTTAAGAAATTCAGCACTAAGATCTAATAACCAGCTTCGTACGACTGAACCATGGCGCCATATTTCAGAAATTTCGGCAAGGTCGAGATTGAACTCCTTCTTACCTTCAAGCAGCGCAAAACCTTCTGCCATGGCCTGCATCATCCCGTATTCGATACCATTATGTATCATCTTGGTAAAGTGTCCGGAACCAGCAGGCCCCACATGTGCCCAGCCTCGATCTTCTGCGGGAGCCAGCGATTTTAATACAGGCTCAACCAGGCTCACATGAGATTTGTCACCACCCACCATCATGCAGTAGCCATTATCCAGTCCCCATACTCCTCCAGACGTACCGGCATCAACAAAACCGATTTGCTTTGCGACGGCCTGTTCGGCTCGTCGTTGGCTCTCATGGTAGTTGGCATTTCCGCCATCGACGATGACATCGCCTTTATCCAGTAAGGTAAGAAATTCCTGAAATACCGATTCGGTAACATCACCGCTGGGGAGCATCAGCCAGATTAAACGTGGGCCTTTTAACAAGCTGATAACATCTTTTAAATCTTTTGCCGGGGTCAGGCCTTCTTCTTTGGCTAGCTGCTGGGTGATGTCTGCGGAACGGTTATAGCCAATAACGTCGTGCCCATGTCGGCAGAGTCGACGGGCCATATTGGCGCCCATTTTTCCTAATCCAATAACTGCAATTTGCATATCACTATTCCTTGCGGTGGCCAAAAGTTATGAGTCTTCTGGTTTTTTAGAATTTACTTAAGATTGACAGTTATTACTGGATTGTCAAACTTCCCATTAAGTTGTTTGTTAGTATGAATTCAGAGGAGTTTGAATCTGAAACATTTATTTACAGTTACTATTTCGGCCACAATTACAAAAAGTTAACGAACTTTTTTGGCGCATCGTGGTATTAATTAAGCTGAATTGGCTAAAAAATTGTGCAAACTCTGCTTTTAATGCACATAACATGTGCATAGTTCAGGCTTTGTAAAAAAGGGTTTTTCTGGCAGGTAAACGAGCCCATATGGACGGTTACATTATTTTGGAACTGGGGTATGATTAGCGACGCACAGCATAATGTGTGCGATATGTTGTTAGATAGATGTAATAAAAGGAGTAAAAGGAGAGTGTTATGCATATGCAATTAATTCGGAATATTGCTCAGGAAAATGGGATTAAAGCAGGTCGAATGAGCAAGGTTAACCTGGTTCGTGCTATCCAGAGAACAGAAGGAAACCTTGAGTGCTTTGCGACAGATGTGGATGGAACCTGCGATCAGACAGAGTGTCTGTGGCGGGACGATTGTACTGCGAGTGCTAAAAAAGCAAAGGCAAGTTAAGCATTTTTGACTGGCCGGGGATTCCGGCCAGTCGTCTGCTCATAAAGTTCAATATACGCACAGGCTCTGTGTGACCAGGAATTATCCTGCTGCATGGCATTGTGTTGTACCTGTTTCCATTTTGGTGTGTCTTTGTACAAAGTAAGCAGGCGTTGTATTGCTTCAACCAGGGTTTCATCTTTTGAAAATACAATCCCGGTTGCTGAATTATTTTCCAGAGTTTCAACCTGACTATCTGTCACCGTATCCTTAAGTCCTCCCACATCACGTACGACTGGCAACGTCCCATAACGCAAACTGTAAAGCTGGTTTAGTCCGCAGGGTTCAAAACGGGATGGCATCAAAAAAGCATCGCTACCGGCTTCAATCTGATGGGCGAGGGCTTCATCATAACCCACAGTGATGGCTATTTTCTGTGGGTGACGTTGTGCCCAGTCTAAAAAGTCCTGCTCGTAATATGGTTGGCCACTTCCCAGGATAGCGATCTGTATGGGTAGTTCCATTAATGCGGGCAGAGCCTGCAGGATGTCATCGACCCCTTTTTGTTCTACCAGGCGACCAATAAATCCAAGTAATAAGGTATCTGGTTCAGCAGGCAGGCTAAAGTGCTGCTGGAGTGCAGCTTTGTTGATCTGCTTTTTGCTCAGTGTGCGACGGTTATAGGTTTGTACTAAATATTTATCCGTGCCAGGGTTCCATTCGGTCGTATCAATACCATTTAAAATACCGCTTACAACAGACTGGCGATAACGAAGTAAACCATCAAGTCCGTAACCAAATTCAGGTGTTTTAATTTCTTCTGCATAGGTGGGGCTAACCGCGTTAATACTGTCAGCATAAACCAGTCCACCTTTCATAAATGAAAAATAATCATGGAATTCCAGGGTTTCATGATGCCAGAAATGATCCGGCAGACTTAATTTGGCAAAGGTATCAAAAGGAAACAGACCCTGGTAAGCCATGTTATGAATAGTAAACAGGGTAGCTGGACGTTGAGGGGCCTCATCGAGTAAAGCCGGAACCAGTCCTGTTTGCCAGTCATTACAATGAACAAGGTCGGGCTGCCAGTTTAGTTCGAGCTGGTTTAATGCGACAGCTACCACAACACGACAAAAAAGTGTAAAGCGCTCGGCATTGTCATGCCAGTCTTCGTTGTGTTCATCAAGATAGGGGTTACCAGGACGATCAAAGTATTCGGGACAATCAACCAGCCATGTTTTGACTTTGGTTCCGGGCAGACGAGTTTCAAGAATATTAACAGTTAAACCGTCAACAACCTGGCTTGCAATCGTTTTACAGGAACCGACTTTTTCCATCACATCAGCATAGGCTGGCAGGATCAGTCGTACATCCTGTTTTTGCGAAACCAGAGCACGGGGAAGACTACCTGAGACATCAGCCAGCCCCCCGGTTTTAATTAAGGGGTAGGCTTCACTGGTGGCAAATAATATTTTACTCATGAGCAAACCTGACAAACATGAATGTTGATAATTAGTTGATGCGCTTTAATACAAGTCCGGCCAGTGGAGGTAAGTTTAATGTGATTGAACTATTGTGTCCCATGCAGGGGATATTGTCCGTATGAATCACACCAGCATTGCCCATATTGCTACCCGCATAGTATTCGGAGTCTGAGTTAATGGCTTCCTTATACTGTCCTGACATGGGTACACCGATGCGGTAGTTTTCACGTGGTACAGGGGTAAAGTTAAGCACGACTACAATAAAACCATCCTCACATTTTCGTATATAAGACAGAGTGGAATGCTGGGTGTCATTGCAATCGATCCATTCAAAACCCTGATGTTCAAAGTCATGTTGGTGTAGACATTGTTCCCTGCGATACAAACTATTTAGATCAGAAACCATATTTTTTAAACCCTGATGCAGGGGATAATCCAGCACGTACCAGTCAAGGTTTTTATCATGGTTCCATTCATCGCCCTGACCAAACTCACAGCCCATAAACAGCAGTTTTTTTCCTGGATAGGTAAACATATAAGTGTAGAGTAATCGCAGGTTGGCAAAGCGCTGCCAGTCATCACCGGGCATTTTATTGAGCATGGAACCCTTGCCATGGACAACTTCATCATGTGAAAAGGGCAGAACAAAATTCTCGGTAAAGGCATAAAGCAGGCCAAAGGTCAGCTGGCTCTGATGGTACTGGCGGTGGACAGGATCTTCCGACATATATTTCAGGGTGTCATGCATCCAGCCCATATTCCATTTCATGGAAAAACCCAGTCCACCCGTATCCGTTGGACGAGTTACCTGAGGCCAGGCGGTAGATTCTTCTGCAACAACAATCGTGCCTGGCTGCTGAGTATGAGTCAGTGTATTAAGGTCACGCAGGAAGTCGATGGCTTCAAGATTTTCATTACCGCCATGAATATTGGGCACCCAGTCATGTTGTTCACGGGAATAATCCAGATAAAGCATGGAGGCCACAGCATCGACACGCAGGCCATCAAGATGAAATTCTTCCAGCCAGAACAGGGCATTGGCAAGAAGGAAGTTTTTCACTTCATTGCGGCCAAAATTATAAATCAGGGTACCCCAGTCACGATGTTCACCTTTGCGGGGATCCTCATGCTCATATAACGCACTGCCATCAAAACGGGCCAGGCCATGTTCATCTTTTGGAAAGTGTGCTGGAACCCAGTCGAGTAAGATGCCGATATTATGCTGGTGACAGTGATCCACAAAATAGCGGAAATCATCAGGAGAGCCAAAACGGCAGGTCGGGGCAAAATAGCCTGTTGTCTGGTATCCCCAGGAAGCATCAAGTGGATGTTCGGTGATTGGTAACAGTTCGATATGGGTAAAGCCAAGCTCACTGACATACTCAACCAGTTTATGAGCGAGTTCGCGATAATTTACAAAGTTCCCATTGGCGTCACGTTGCCATGAGCCTAAATGGACTTCATAAATGGAAGTGGGCTGATGTAACCAGTCATGTTGCTGGCGTGCTTCCATCCAGTCCGTATCTGTCCATTGGTAGCTTGTATTACCCACCGCAATGGAGGCTGTTTTGGGACGGTTTTCAAAAGCCTGCCCATAAGGATCGGTTTTTGTGTGTATATGACCCGTTTGGCGGTTACGAATTTCAAATTTATAAAGTGTCCCAGCTTCCAGCCCCGGGATGAACAATTCCCAGACCCCGGTTGCACCACGAACGCGCATTGGGTGCTGGCGGCCATCCCACTGGTTAAAGTCACCGATAACACTGATTCGTTCTGCATTGGGGGCCCAGGTGGCAAAGAGTATTCCTTCTACATTACCGATTTTATGTACATGAGCACCGAGTATTTGCTGGATATGCCAGTGCTTACCTTCAGCAAACAGATGTAAATCAAAATCAGAAACCTGTGCAGGGAAACAATAAGGGTCATAAGCCGAATGAGACTGGCCATGGTTGTCCTGCCATTGCAGTTGATAATTTTCTGGAATATCTTTGGCTTTTCCTTCCCAGACAAAAAAGTCACTGTTGGGAACGCGTGTCAGTTGTTGTTCGGCAAAATGCAGAGCGGTAATGGCGGGCTTAAATACACAGACATGGGCCTTATCTCCTTCGATATGCGGGCCAAGTACTGAAAATGGATCATGATGACGGGCATCCAGAATTAACTGCATTTCCGGAGTCAGTTGTAATTTGTCAGATTTATTTTTACTCATAAAGGGAGAGACCGGTTACACAAGTGGAGAATGAAAAGACATAGTTATTCTACCGTGATGAGGACTGCCATGTGAAAGATTTTTTTGCATTAAAACTTTATTATTTTTGATATAAACGTAATAATTAATAGTGGTATACAGTGTATGCTGTAACACAGTACAAAAGGGTTTAGAGGATAATATTTGGTAACAGGTTCTCTGGTTTGGTGAATAACCAAGCCTTACGCACAGGCTTGTGTTATAACGCTTGCGATAAAGGTCGACGTATTATTTGTACCTTTTTTGCTGTTTTAATAATCGTAATAAAAATTTATGGAATCATCCTCATGAAACTAGAGCAATCTCCTCGTTTTGTTAGTCGCCTGACTCGTGACACTCTGGCTTTAATTATGGCAGGAGGACGTGGTTCCAGGCTTAAACAACTCACACAATGGCGAGCCAAACCTTCGGTGCCTTTCGGTGGCAAGTTCCGCATTATTGATTTTCCGTTATCAAATTGTGTTAATTCCGGTATTCGTCGTATTGGGGTGTTAACACAATACAAAGCTCATTCATTGATCACACACATCCAGCAGGCCTGGGGACATTTACGTGGTGAGTTTGGAGAGTTCGTTGAACTGTTACCAGCGCAGCAGCGTATTGCCACTTCATGGTATGCCGGTACGGCTGATGCCATTTACCAGAACCTGGATATTATTCGTAGCCATAATCCGGAATATATACTAATTCTGGCGGGAGACCATATTTACAAAATGGACTATGGTGAAATGCTGGCCTACCACGTAGAGAATCAGGCCGATATGACCGTGGGTTGTATTGAAGTTCCAATAGAACAGGCAAAGGCATTTGGGGTCATGGGTGTGGAGGAAGATGGGCGCATTAAGAACTTTGCGGAAAAACCGAGTGATCCTGCACTTATGCCAGGGCGAACTGATGCCTCTTTATGTTCTATGGGAATTTACGTGTTTAATAAAGACTTCCTGTTTGAACAGTTAATCAAGGACGCGGATATGCCGCAGTCCAGCCATGATTTCGGCATGGATATTATTCCTGCGGTTATCGAGCGCTATCGAGCTTATGCTTACCCTTTCCAGGATCCGGAAACTAATGAGCAGGCCTACTGGCGTGACGTGGGAACCGTTGATGCTTTCTGGGAAGCCAATATGGAATTGATTGGCGTAACACCAGAATTGAATCTTTATGATAACAGCTGGCCAATCTGGACTTATCAGGAACAATTACCACCAGCCAAGTTTGTGTTTGACGATGATGATCGGCGTGGTATGGCGGTGGATTCCATGGTTTCTGGTGGTTGTATTATTTCTGGCGCGAAGATTCATCATTCTTTATTGTTTTCTAATGTGAGCATACATTCTTATTCTTCTATCAAGGATACCGTGGTCTTGCCTGATGTGATTGTCGGTGAAAACTGTAAAATTAAAAAAGCCATACTGGATAAAGGTTGTCTGGTACCGGATGGAACAGTAATCGGTAAAAATCTGGAAGAAGACGCGAAACGTTTTTATGTCAGTCCAAATGGTGTTGTTTTGGTAACACCAGGAATGTTGGGACAAGAATTACACTATGTCAGATAAACCTTTGAAGGTCGTGCTGTATTGGCACATGCATCAACCCGAGTACCGAGATCTGCGCAGTGGTGAATATTTCCAGCCCTGGACGTATTTACATGGGATGAAGGATTATGTCGATATGGTTGCCCATATCGAAGACCTGCCCGAAGCACGAGCTGTGGTTAACTTTGTTCCTACCTTGATCGAACAGATCGATGACTATAGCCAACAGGTAAAAAGTTTTTTAAACAACAGTTCAGCACTCAGTGATCCCTTATTGGCTGCACTGGCGGGGCCTGTCTTACCGGCAAATGATGAGGGTCGGGCACATCTGGTACGCGTTTGTTTACGCCTTAATGAATCACGACTGGTAAACCGTTTTCCAGCTTATCGTAAGCTGGCAGATATTGCGGACAGTATTTCTGAATTACCGGAGATGATGCGTTACATCGATAACCAGTACCTGGTTGATCTTCTTGTCTGGTATCACCTGGCCTGGGTCGGAGAGACTGTACATCGTAAAGATGATCGTATTAAGCAGCTATTGAAAAAACAGTCGGGGTTCTCTCTGCATGATCGACGAGAACTTTTAACGATTATCGGTGAGTTGTTAGGTTCTGTTATTGAGCGTTACAGGAAGCTGGCGGAAAAAGGCCAGATCGAATTATCCATGACACCTTATGCTCATCCTATTATGCCATTATTACTGGACATCAATAGTGCAAAAGAAGCCATACCCGAGGTGAGCCTGCCTATCATGGAATCTTATCCGGGAGGAGAAGAACGAGTACACTGGCATATCAAACAGGGCATGAAAACCTTTGAAAAATATTTTGGCATAAGCCCAATTGGGTGCTGGCCTTCAGAAGGCAGTATCAGTGCTCCAACATTAAAAATATTATCAGAGGCCGGTTTTAAATGGGCAGCTTCGGGTGAAGCTGTTTTACGTAATAGTCTATCGGTTTCACAACAGGAGACGGAAGAAAACCCGTGTATTCATAACGCCTATCAACTGGAAGATACTGAACTTAACTGTTTCTTCCGTGATGATGGCCTGTCAGATTTAATTGGCTTTACCTATTCCGACTGGCATGCCGATGATGCTGCCGCCAATATGGTGGGGCACCTGGAGAATATTGCCGATGCCTGTAAAGGTAAAGACAATGCCGTGGTCTCTTTGATCCTGGATGGAGAAAATGCCTGGGAGTTTTATCCTGAAAATGGTTATTATTTTTTGCGTGCATTGTATAAAGAAATTGCAGCCCATCCAGGTCTGGAACTGACCACCTTTTCAGAATGTATAGAAGAAAAACCGGAAACGCTGACAACACTGGTTTCGGGTAGCTGGGTGTATGGGACATTTTCAACCTGGATTGGTGACAAGGATAAAAACCGTGCCTGGGATATGCTGGGTGATGCGAAGAAATGTTTTGATAGCGTAATAAAAAGTGGCAAGCTGGATAAGAAACATATATTACAGGCCGAAAAACAGCTGGCCATATGTGAAGGTTCAGACTGGTTCTGGTGGTTTGGTGATTATAATTCGGCAGAGTCGGTTAGTGACTTTGAGTCGATTTATCGAATGCATTTGTCAAATTTGTATCAAGTATTAGGTGAAGAACCACCCGCTTATCTATCTGAAGTATTTGCTCACGGTAGTGGGGCACCCACAATGGGCGGTGTAATGCGCAAAGGGCAGGAATAGAATTGACAGGGACAGGCAAGATTAAGGCATTTAATTTTTCAGAACATCGACGAGCAGGTATTCTTCTACATCCAACTTCATTACCCGGTGGACAGGATCATGGTGATCTGGGGCATGATGCATATCGTTTTATTGAGTTTCTTGCCGCCAGTGGAATTAGCGTCTGGCAAACCTTACCTCTAGGTCCTACACATGAAGATGGTTCCCCTTATCAGTGTTTGTCCGCCCATGCGGGTAATCCGGATTTAATCAGCCTTGACTGGTTAATAGATAAAAACTGGCTAGATGTCTCCTTAATAACTTCAGACAAAACAGAACCGGAATATCGTGAGCAATGTTTAAAACAGGCTTTGGCTGGATTTACGCAACAGGCCGATAGCGAACAACAACAGGCTTACACGGAGTTTTGTTCACGACATCAGGGCTGGCTGGATGATTACTGTTTATTTGTCGCCATCAAGCAACATTATAATGGAAAGGGCTGGACGGATTGGCCCACACCCTTGCGCCTACGTGACCCCAACGCACTAGAGGAAATATCACAGGCATTGGCAGACAAGATTGAACAGGCTCGTTTTGAACAGTTTATCTTTTTCTCGCAATGGGTTGAAATCAGAGATTATGCGCACCAGCATGGCGTATACATTTTTGGTGATATGCCCATTTTTGTTGCTCATGACAGCGCCGATGTCTGGAGTAAGCAGGAGTACTTTTTACTGGATGAGCAGGGACAGGCCACGGTCATCGCCGGAGTGCCACCTGATTATTTTTCTGAAACCGGACAACGTTGGGGTAATCCATTATATAACTGGCCACTCATGATAGAAAATGGGTTCGAGTGGTGGGTTGACCGTATACGAACTCAGCTTGAACTATTTGATATTGTCCGAGTGGATCACTTTCGTGGTTTTGAAGCGTATTGGGAAATCCCCGCTACAGAAGAAACTGCCATTAATGGTCATTGGGTAAAAGCTCCCGGTGAAGCCCTGTTAAAAACTTTATATGAAACATTCTCTGATCTTTCTTTGGTCGCGGAAGACCTGGGTATTATTACCGCCGAAGTCGACGCACTTAGAAAGGATTTTCACTTACCGGGAATGAAGATTTTGCAGTTTGCTTTTGGTGGTGATGCTTCCAATCCTTACCTGCCACACAATCATGAAGCCTGTAGCGTGGTCTACACCGGAACCCATGATAATGATACAACCCTGTCATGGTATACCTCTTTACCCGAAGAGCAGCAGAAGCAGATTCTGGAATACATGGGCTGTAAAAGTGATGCTGATATGCCCTGGCCCATTATTAAAATGGCTCTGGCGTCAGTGGCCGACATGGCGGTATTACCCATGCAGGATATTCTGGCACTGGATGGCGAGCATCGAATGAATAAACCCGGTACCACAGAGGGCAACTGGAACTGGCGGTTTGAGTGGGAGCAAATTCCTGCTGGGCTAGCAGAAAAAATGCAGGTTCTTATTAAACGCTATGGACGCAAACCCGCCTGATTATTTGTTATACCGATAATGAAACGATTACAACTGATATTTCTAAGTTTATTCCTGCTGTTCAGTCAGTTTGGGAGCTTTGATCATCTCTACCATGATCATGAAGGTGATGAAGTTTGTGGTTATTGTCTCAGCGCACAACCTTTAGATAACGCAGTTACAACATCGGTTCAAACCGTCTTTTCAATAAATGAGCCTTATTGGCAGGCTCAACCTACCAGGGTATTCGTTGCTGAAAGCAACCTTCGTTACTACGCCGTTCGTGCTCCCCCCCGTTTTCTCTGAATCACACATGGATGCCTCCGGTTATATATCGGCAGGCAAGTTAAAAATATGTTTGTTTTAGGAAGACGATTTTATGAAAACAAAATCTCTATTTTTAGGGGCTATTGTATTCGCCTGTTTTAACTCTATTAGTTATGCCTCAAAACTAAGTGGTATTAATCCAGACATTAGTCTGACATTAGATGGTCGTTATGGCAGTTACTCCAATGCGGGTGACTATGAACTTCCTGGTTTTATGCTGGGTAGTGAAGCATCACGCGGAGAGAAGGGTTTTTACCTTGGGCATAACGAACTTAGCATTAGTGCAAATATCGATGACATGTTTTATGGCAAATTTACGACGGCTATTACCGAACATGAAGCGAAAACTGAAGTTGAACTTGAAGAAGCCTATATCGAAACGCCTGCACTGGGGTATGGTGTAACGGTCAAGGCAGGACGCTTTTACTCGGATGTTGGTTATTTAAATAACCAGCATGGTCATGCCTGGGACTTTGCAGATGCTCCGCTGATTTATCGAGGTTTATTTGCAAACCAGCTCCTTGATGACGGGTTGCAGGTCAGTTGGCTGGCACCGACTGATATTTACTTTAAATTGGGCATCGAATCTACACGAGGTGAGCGCTTCCCTGCAGGTGGTGCGGCTAATGATGGCAGAGGGGCGAATGCTGTATTTGCTGAGTTTGGTGGGGATGTCGGAGTGAGTCATGCCTGGCAACTTGGATTTTCTCACTGGCGTGCAGACGTAGTGGGTCGTACCGCGGGTGCCCATGCGCATGGCACTACTAGCGAAATTCCAACGTTTACAGGTGATAGCAGGATCAGTGGTATCGATTTTGTCTGGAAATGGGCACCTAATGGTAACAAGCATGAGCGTAACCTCAAAATTCAGGCGGAATATTTTGTCCGTGATGAAAATGGCAGGGTGGATATGGCTGGCAGTAGCCCACTTGAAACATCGACTTATGAGGGTGAGCAGTCTGGTTGGTATCTGCAAACTGTTTACCAGTTTAAACCACGTTGGCGTATTGGCTATCGTTATGATCGGCTCAGGGCTGATAATACTGGATCGGATCCCTCAGTATTAACCGAAGCCAGCCTGGATGATAAAGATCATACCCCCGAACGTTCTACCCTAATGCTGGACTATTCACATAGTGAATACAGCCGTATTCGTATGCAATATGCCAGGGATAAATCCTATACGGACAGTGATAATCTTTTTTTCCTGCAATACATTGTGACACTTGGTGCACATAGCGCGCATCGTTTCTAAGGGGAGTATAAGATGAAAAAGTTTATGGCTACTTCTCTAGTCGCGGTATTGTTTACCATGACAATTCCAGCTATGGCTGAATTAAATGTCTTTGCCTGTGAACCTGAATGGGCCTCATTAGCCAGTGAAATTGGTGGTGAAAGGATAAGAACCTATTCAGCAACCACAGCCTTCCAGGACCCTCACCATATTGAAGCACGTCCCAGCCTGATTGCCAGGGTCAGGCGCGCGGATCTGGTTATTTGTAGCGGCGCTGAACTGGAAGTTGGCTGGTTACCATTACTGCAGAGGCAGGCAGGAAATCCTTCTGTATTACCTGGTAAACCCGGTTATTTTGAGGCCGCAGCTATGGTGGAACGCCTGGATATACCTGTTGTTCTTGATCGTAGTGTGGGTGATGTGCATGCACAGGGTAATCCTCATGTACATCTTGACCCGCGGCGAATACAAGGTATTGCCAGGGCATTACAGACTCGCCTCATTGAGATCGATCCAGACGGTAAGGCTTATTATCAAAGTCGTCTGATTGATTTTAATCAACGTTGGCAACAGGCTACTGAACAATGGCAGTATCAAGCCAAAAAATTAAAGGGTACGCGTATTGTTGTGCACCACAGGGACTGGGTGTATTTATTCGACTGGTTGGGAATACAAATTGCTGGTGCATTAGAACCCAAACCTGGATTGCCTACTTCAGTGGGACATTTGTTATCTTTAAAACAAGCGTTGGCCTCAAATCCGGCAGCAATGATTGTGCATACTACCTATCAAAATCCTCGTGCGGCTAAGCGTCTTGCACAGATGACAAATATCCCTGTTGTGGAATTACCTTATACAGTAGGTGGTGATGAACGGGTGACCGATTTGTTTAGTTTGTTTGATGTTACCATTCAAAGATTAATGGACGGGCTTCAGTGAATTGGGTCGCTGCTGATATAATAATTCTTGGTCCTGCATTACTGGCAGGTTTACTGGTGACAGCGACACATGTTCCGCTCGGGCAGCGTGTACTGGAACGTGGCATTATTTTTCTTGATCTTGCGGTAGCCCAAATTGCGGGATTAGGCATTATCGTGGCGCATAGTTTTGACTGGGAACCAAATGGCTGGAAAGTACAGGTGGTTGCTATGAGTGCTGCGATATTCGGTGTACTTTTACTCAATTACACCGAAAAAAAGTGGCCGAAGATACAGGAAGCCTTAATTGGTTCTTTGTTTGTATTAGCGTCCAGTGGCAGCATTTTGTTACTGGCAAGCAACCCTCATGGTGGTGAACAACTCAAGGACCTGCTGATAGGGCAGGTCCTGTGGGTTGATTATAGACAAATTATTCCGGTTGCTGTTTTGTATAGCGTGATACTCGGTATCTGGTTTAGTCTATCTCATCGATCTTCATCCCTGCTTTTCTATTTGCTGTTTGCCTTAAGTGTTACGGCTTCAGTACAACTTGTCGGGGTGTACCTGGTGTTTGCAACTTTGATATTTCCAGCATTAGCGATACGAAATATTTCAAGGTTCACACTGGTCTATGGGTACATTATTGGAGGGGTGGCTTATGCCCTGGGCCTTATAATGGCTGCATTACTGGATCTGCCAGCAGGAGCCATGATTGTGTATACCCTGGCGATTATCGCACTTTTTTCAAGCTGGGTTCTTTCAAAAAAGTTTATCAGGCCATGAGTTTTTTACTTATAACCAGACCATGCACCCCGTTTCATGTATATGCGCAAGCAATTCATGGTAGGGGTACATCCGCAGCTTGTAATAGTTCAGACCGGGTAAACTGGGTTTAAGATCCAGAGCAAATAAATACTTATCATCCTGTTGTTCAATAAAACGTAAAAATTGCTGATCGTGAGCAATAAACTCACCTTTATCTTTTGTTCCAACGAGACATTCAATGGCGATGTCATCTGGTGACAGACCATTCAAAAAGGCATTGATGCGAATCGGTAAGGTTTCACCATGTTTGATTGCCGTATTGATATCATCCACTCGTTCCATGCTGATGTTTTTCCATTGATTAATAATTTTTTGTTTCCATGTCGCGAGTTCTATGGCGGGTGTCTTCTTCTTTAGCCCCAGTTTTTTGTGATGAAGTTTAGCCGGGTGGTAGAACTTGCTGACATAATCCATCAACATGCGCTGGGCATTAAAAGCCGGGATACAGGATTTCATGGATTCTTTTGATACCTGTACCCATTCTTCCGAATAACCCTGCGTGTCGCGTTTAAAGAACATGGGTACGACTTCGTGTTCCAGAATATCCATTAGGTCATTGGCTTCTTCCTGATTACGGTACTCATCATCAAAGTGTGGTTCATGTGGTGAAATGCCCCAGCCATTGCGGCCATTAAAGCCTTCATCCCACCAGCCATCAAGCACACTCACATTAACAACGCCATTGATAGCCGCTTTTTGTCCTGAAGTACCACTGGCTTCCAGTGGGTACTCGGGAGTGTTGAGCCAGACATCGACACCACTGACCAGTTTTCTTGCCAGGGCCATGTCATAACCTTCCAGCAGTATAATCTTGCCAACAAACTCAGGGCGTAGTGAATACTCGTGGATAGTACGAATTAATTCTTTGCCAGGTTCATCACTTGGATGCGCTTTTCCGGCAAAAATTAATACCACGGGACGTTCAGGATTATTAAGCAATTGTGTCAGGCGTACAGTATTACGGAATAAGAGCGTCGCTCTTTTGTAGGTAGCAAAACGACGGGCAAACCCAAGCACCAGTACGTCAGATTCAGGATGGGAGGTATAAAGCGTTATTTTCTTTTGCAGCGCTTCACTGGAACCATTACGCAGGCAACGGGCAAGAATTCTGGAGTTTACGTATTCCAGCATTTGTGATTTGAGTTCCTGCCGCAGGCTCCAGAAACGATGGTTGGGAATTTTATCCAGACATTGCCAGTAGTCAGGATTCAGTAGCTGGTTGCGCCATTCCCTGAAGCGCATATCAAACAGGTTGATCCATTCTGGTGCCAGGAACGTGGGTGCATGCACCCCGTTGGTAACATAAGACATGGGATTTTCCCGCGACGGGATCTGGGGCCAGATATCACTTTCCATTTGCGATGCAACGCTACCATGAATACGGCTAACACCATTATGAAAGCGTGAGCCATACAGGGCCAGCGTTGTCATATTAAAGTTAGTATCGGAATTCGGTGTATTTCCCAGTTTCAGAAAGGTCTCCATATCAATACCCAGTTGCTCAACATAATGACTGAAATATTGATACATAAGTTGTTCGTCAAAAATATCATGGCCAGCAGGAACAGGTGTGTGTGTAGTAAATACCGTTCCCGATGCAACCAGCTCATGGGCACTGTGAAAGTCCATTTCATCATCTACGACATGTTCTCGACAGCGTTCTAATATCTGAAAAGCAGAATGGCCTTCGTTGATATGCCATATATTAGGTTTAAGTCCTAATGCGCGGAGTGCACGAACACCGCCTATGCCCAGTACAATTTCCTGCTGGATACGCATTGAATTGTCACCACCATAGAGCTGAAAAGTGATGGTACGATCATGTTCTGTGTTCTCTGGTAGATCACTATCAAGTAAATAAATCGTGATATGTCCGGTAATGGCCTGCCAAACTTTAAGTAAAACATCACGGTTTTCTATTTGAACGGTAACCGTGAGGTCTTCTCCCTGTGGGTTCTTTGCCGGGGAGACTGGAAGATCATTAAAATGGGCGGGTTTGTTTTTAGCAAGTTGATGACCGGTAGCATTAATGGTTTGAGTAAAATAACCCTGACGATAAAGCAGACCAATCGCAACAAAAGGTAGTCCCAGATCAGTGGCCGCTTTGCAGTGATCACCGGCAAGGATACCCAGACCACCAGAATAGATTGGTATACTTTCATGTAGACCAAATTCGGTACAAAAATAGGCGATAAGATCATTTTCACTATTAAGATATTTTTCTATATCGGAACTAGCAATATTGGAATGATAAGTATTAAAGGAAGACATGACCTGTTTGTAATCTTCCATAAAGATATTATCTTCAGCAGCCAGGTCAAGCTTCTCCTGGGCAATACGGCGTAGAAATACTTTAGGGTTGTGTCCACAGCTTTCCCATAACTCATAATCCAGTCGATAAAATAAACGACGAATATGGCGATCCCAGGTATAGACAAGATTATTTGCCAGCTCATTCAGGCCAGAGAGTGATTCAGGCAGGGTCGGTTGTACTTCAAACGTGAAATGGGTTTCTATCATTATGCTCTGTCAGATGCCGAGTTATTTTTTTTGATCATAGTTAGGATGTAATGGCGTGATCACCATTACTAACTATAGACAGAATTGTACTGAACACAAACCGAGGACTTGTGTTTGATCAAGTAATGACGCTGGGTTGCTCGCGGCCAGTAAATTCCTTAATGCGCGCAAGCTGCTCGGCAATTTTGATCAGAAGAGCTAGCGTTTGCTGAGTATCGAGCTGGTGTTGCTCTGAATTGGGTTCATAACGTTCAAGATAGACACGTAATGTCGCACCTACCGTTCCGGTACCAGAAAGTCGATACACAATGCGAGAGCCATCTTCAAACAAAAAACGCAGGCCCTGGTTTTCACTACAGCTATTATCAACAGGATCGGTATAACTGAAGTCATCACAGGCGGTGATTTTATAACCATTAATTGCCTGGCCGGCTAGTTCAGATTGACGTGCCTTTAATGTGCTCATCAATTCTTCAGCTCGGGTTTTATCGACTTCTTCGTAATCATGGCGTGAATAATAATGGCGGCCGAAACGACGCCAGTGGTCCTGCATTATTTCAGCAACAGACTGTTGTTTGACGGCGATCAGGTCTAACCAGAACAACACGGCCCAGAGGCCATCTTTCTCGCGAATATGGTCCGAACCGCTGCCAAAGCTTTCCTCTCCACACAGGTTGATTTTTTTACTATCGAGCAGGTTGCCAAAAAACTTCCAGCCAGTTGGGGTTTCATAGCAATGGACACCCATCACTTCAGCAACACGATCCACCGCCTGGCTGGTTGGCATGGAACGGGCTACACCCGACAGGCCATTACGATAACCGGGGATATGATGCAGGTTGGCGGCCATAACGGCCAGACTGTCACTGGGGGTCACATAGCAATGGCGGCCGAGGATCATGTTTCTGTCCCCATCACCATCGGAAGCTGCACCAAAATCGGGCGCTTTGGGGCCAAACATTTGTTCGACTAATTCGTGGGCATGCACCATATTGGGATCTGGATGTCCGCCACCAAAATCTTCAAGTGGTTCAGCATTCATTACTGTCCCCACCATTGCACCGAGGCGACGTTCAAATAACTCTTTTGCATAGGGACCTGTTATGGCGTGCATGGCATCGAATGACATCTGAAAGGCACCAGTCCTGAACAGGGTCTTGATGCGCTCAAAATCAAACAGGTGTTGCATAAAATCTGCATAATCTGCGACCGTATCGATCACTTCCACTTCAGCATTGCCCATTGGAGTGGTACCCAGCTGATCCAGATCGATATCCGCCGCCTCAATAATCTGGTATTGATCGATGGTCAGCGTATTCTGATAGATTTGGTCAGTCAGTTTTTCCGGGGCAGGGCCACCATTCTGGGTATTGAATTTGATACCGAAATCCCCATCCGGCCCCCCCGGATTATGGCTGGCAGAAAGAATAATGCCGCCTGTGGCCTTGTATTTGCGAATTTGTGCTGACATAGCCGGGGTGGAGACCAGACCAGATTGGCCAACCAGGATCTTCCTGAAACCACTGGCCACGGCCATTTTCAGAATAACCTGTATGGCCTGTCGATTATAAAAACGTCCATCTCCGCCGATAATCAATATATCCTTATCAGAATCACCGAGACTGTTAAAAATACACTGAACAAAGTTCTCAAGATAATGAGCCTGTTTGAAAACGTCGACCTTCTTACGTAAACCGGAGGTGCCGGGTTTTTGATCGGTAAAAGGTGTGGATGAGATCTGCTGTATATTCATGGGACTACATCTATGTCATAAGGAGTTATGATTATACCTAAGTTGAGCAATCATCCAATACCGTCTTTATGTGGATAAGCGCTAATAAAGCTGTTTACCTGACAGGGTTATTCGGTAAAATCAGGTATGTAATGACTGGTTCGAGAGATATCCGTGATGACCCTTCATGAATTACAGACCATTGAGAATGCCCCCAAGCTAAGGAAATAAGAATGCCAAAATCAACCGCAATATGGGAAGCCCTTCAGTCTCACTATCAGGAAATATGCGACCTGCAGATGCGAGATCAGTTTGCTCAGGATCCTCAGCGTTTTGAAAAATTCTCTCTTGAGCATAATGACATTTTACTCGACTATTCCAAGAACCGAATAACAGATAAAACCATGGAGCTGCTATTCAAGTTGGCTCGTGAGTCCAAAGTGGAAGAATGGACCCAGAAAATGTTCAGTGGTGAAAAAATAAATCACACTGAAGATCGAGCAGTACTGCATAGTGCCTTACGTAATATTTCTGATAAACCTATGTTGATTGATGGGCAGGACGTAATGCCCGAGGTTAAAAACGAACTACAACGAATTAGAAAGCTTTCCGAGTCTATACGCTCACGACAATGGCGTGGTGTGAGTGGCCAGCCTATTACTGATGTCGTTAATATCGGTATCGGTGGTTCCAGTCTGGGACCGGAAATGGTAACCGATGCTTTGCGGCCTTATGGCATTCATGACATGCATTTTCATTTTGTTTCAAATGTGGATGAAAACCACATCATGGCTGCACTGGAAATGCTCAAACCGGAAACAACCCTGTTTATCATTTCATCGAAAACCTTCACCACTCAGGAGACGATGCTTAATGCGAGTACAGCACGTAAGTGGTTCTTGAAGAGTGTAGATGACACCTCGGCGATCAAAAAACACTTTGTAGCAGTAACCTCAAATCGTGATGCTGCAACTAAATTTGGTATTGACCCTGAAAATATTTTCATGATGTGGGACTGGGTTGGTGGCCGCTATTCACTCTGGTCTGCGATTGGACTACCTATTGTTATATCGATTGGCATGGATAATTTTGAAGCCATGATGCAGGGCGCGTATGAAATGGATCAGCATTTCAAAGAACAACCCTTCGAAAAAAATATACCAGTAGTGCTAGCCCTGTTAGGTGTCTGGTATAACAACTTTTTTAATGCCCAATCCTATGCCATCTTACCTTATGATCAGCACCTGCATCGGCTACCGGCCTATTTGCAACAGGCTGATATGGAAAGTAATGGCAAGTATGTTGATCGTGAGGGACAGCAGGTTGATATTAGTACTGGCCCGATTATTTTTGGTGAAATTGGTATTTCCGCCCAGCATGCGTTTTATCAACTTATTCATCAGGGCACTAAATTAATTCCAGCTGACTTTCTGGCACCTATTACCGACTACCATTGTATTATGCGTCACCATCGTGTGTTGATGTCGAATGTATTTGCGCAAACAGAAGCACTGATGAAAGGTAAAACTGAATCCGAAGTCAGAGCTGAGTTGGAAGCTGGAGGCATGAGTGGTGAACAACTGGAAGCCCTGTTACCTTACAAGGTTTTTCTGGGTAATAAACCAACAAATACCCTGTTATTTCAGACATTAGATCCTAAAACACTGGGTGGACTCATTGCGATGTATGAACATAAGATCTTTGTTCAGGGTATAATCTGGAATATTAATTCTTTTGATCAATGGGGCGTTGAACTGGGAAAACAGCTGGCTGTAAAAATCCAGGCAGAACTGGAAGATGCCAGCGAAGTAACGGTCCATGATTCATCAACAAATGGATTGATTAATTACTATAAAAATAATCGGCCGGAGAAACAGTAAAACCAGCCTGTGGACAATAGAATTAATGGGATTTTTTTCTAACAAGAAAACCAATATCGCAAGAATAGATCATTCTGATCTAATCAGCGCACCCTATGCAAAATTTTCTAACCTGCCTCATGCCTATCGTGAGGCGGGTAAGAATGAAATTGATATCCAGGCATATCGCACAAGACTGGAACGAGTCACTAATCATCCAGTACAAATGCTGGAGCAGGCGGCCAGTATTCTAACCAGTTTAAATATTACCACCATGAAACCAGCTCAACGGCTGGAAATCACAAATATGATTTTTAGCCAGGTCTATCCTGCATTAGCCATCTGGTATTACAAATACATGGAGACTGAGAATAGCCTGCCGGAATCTAAAGAGCGACGGGCGACACTGGTAGCCTGTATTGGTGCACTAAATCAGTTAGCCATTGCCTATCAGCATTATTTCCGGGATTTATTTTCTATCCAGACCAGAAAAGTTAAAAAGGTTCAGGAATCTCTAAGTCTTGCCGGATTTAGAATAATGGAAGTGTTGTTAATTAAACAACGCATATATGCTTTGCGTTACCAGAAATTACCACAGGGTGACTGGAATAACTGTAACAATATTTTCTTTTCCATGGCATTCCATAACATGCTGGATCATCGACATGGACTCAAAGGTAGTATTGGCTTACGTGGGCGTAGCTCCACTGAATTGCGTAAGGGTGTACTGGAAACAACGATTCGCAGATTGTATTTATCTGTACAACTCTTTGGCATTATGGATGTTTCCACCTGGCCTATTCGTCTGTTCCAGATACCAGATGCCTATCTGGAGTATCTTGGTGAGAAGGGTTTAAAGTTTGCACTGGATGATGGAGAACCATTACAGCCAGGATTTTTATATGCAGACTTATATCAAAGTTACCCTATGCGGCCTGAGCGCGCCGTTAAAAAGCATGAACCATCTGCATTAATCGACTACACCGGTTTTTTCAATACTCTGGTTAAGGATCATGAGGAAATTGGAAAAATGAAATTCATCTCCAATTTTGATGGGACTAAAATCAGTCGACCATTATTAAAGCTCAATGAAGAAGATCGTATTCCCGTTCTGGATATGATGCTCATGGCATTTCATCCTCGTAAGCGTAAACAAAAACGCCATACCGTCTTTTCAGATGAAGTGGTCAAAGTTTACTTTGGCAAAAATGAAGTTATGCAACTGTTAACGGATACCAGTCATGGTAATCTTGAACAGGTTGCTAAGTCTCGAAAATTTATTGACACCCTGGCTCAACAGTCAGCCATATTGGCCAATGATGATAACTTACATATGCGTGCGGCCTGGCGCATTGTGAATTTTAGTACGGGCGGTTTGTTAATTCGAACCCGGGAAACTGGTTTTAACAACCCTGTTCAGTTAGGCCAGGTAATGGCTTTTACACCAGAAGATAATATCAGTAAGGCAACCGTTAGTGTGGTTGTTCGCCTGCAACGACATGATGATGGTTTTGTTGAGGTGGCCGTACAGAGTCTGTCCACCGAGGCTGAAGTTGCATTTTTATTTGATCAGGCCAGACCCAATAATGATTCAGGTAATGTGTGTATCCTCTACAGGGGCATGGATGATAACTGGTCTGTGATTACCAGTCCGGCTGAAAACTATGTTCCAGGTATGCCGTTTTCACTGGTGCGCGACAAAGGTGAACGTATATTGTTACGTTTGGGCGATGTCTTGATGTCGAAGAAGGAATTTGTTGTTTTTGAAGTGCGCTCACCGGCACTGAATTAAAGCAGACAATATACTGGTTAATGTATACGTTTGCCCTGAGCCTGTCGAAGGGTGAATGGGAAAATTAGTATTTTCCAGAGCAATTACTACTTAACTACAAAACGCATGGAAAGATCTATCGCCTGAATGTGCTTGGTAATACTTCCCACTGAAATATAATCCACTCCTGTTTCTGCAATCCCTCGAATAGAGTCCAGATCGATACCACCCGAGGCTTCTAATGGTATTGTACCTGCAGTAATTTCAACCGCTTTGCGTAACATGGTCGTATCCATATTATCCAGCAGTACTCGATCCACCCTGGCATCCAGCGCCTGTTGTAGTTCAGCAAGGTTTTCAACTTCCACTTCAACAGGAATACCCGGAGCATGGTGTCTGGCATCAGTCACGGCCTGACTAATCGAACCCGAGGCAATAATATGATTTTCCTTGATTAACACCATGTCATACAGACCCATACGATGATTGTAGCCACCACCACAACGTACCGCATATTTCTGTGCCTGACGAAAACCGGGAAGGGTCTTACGTGTATCCAGTAAACGAGTTTGTGTCCCTTCGAGTAATTTTACCAATTGATGTGTTTGAGTTGCCGTTGCAGACAGGGTTTGTAAAAAATTCAGGCCACTGCGTTCACCACTAAGTAAATGACGTGCATTACCAGTTAACTGACATAGCGTTGTATCAGCATTAACATGATCACCATCCTGTACCTGCCAGTTGATTTCAATATCTTGATCAATTTGCTGAAAGACTTCATCAAACCAGGGGCGGCCACTGATAACCGCATCATCACGACATATCACAGTGGCCGTGACTACTTCGGATGCAGGTACCAGTAATACACTGACATCACCGCTGCCAATATCTTCTGCCAATGCCTGTTGTACCTGTTGAGTAATAATATCAGCAGGGGGTGGGGTAAGTGGTTTCGTACTCAATATATTCAACTATTAATTCAGTCTTAAGTTTAATTGACTAATTTGCCGATCCAAACTGAATCAGTGTATGTCGTAGTTCTTTATTCAAAAGCTGGTTGATTTTATCACGTACACGTTTTTCCGATAAAGCTTTGTTCTGTGATGAAACCTTGATCGACCAGCGCCGGCTACCATAAGTTTCCTGTTTGTCGGGGCTAAATAGCGTGAGTTCCAATGTACCTCGTTGCCAATACCAGCCCTGGTGGTCCTGTTGTGTGTCCAGAGACAGTGCTGTGTTAAGCAGGTAATCCGGTTTACTGTTCGTGGCATCACTAAAGCCAGTATTGGTTAATGCACCGGTAACAATGTTGCTTAAATCACCAATGGGGTCGGCTTCAATCTGTATTTTGATGTGAATGCGTTGCAGCAGTCCATCCAGATCATTGGCCAGCTTGGGAATGTTGTAGTTTGAACTTAATCCCATGCCCGTGTAATCAACCACTTTTAGGTGTTTCTGATAGGCTGAGCGTTCGAGCTGTAACTGCAGAGCCTTGTTGGCATGACCCAGTTTTCTGAGTGGATTACGCTCATTTTTTGAATGATGAATGGACTGGGCGGTAGCCTCATCGATCTGGTTAATATTACTACGCAGACTGTTTGCCGCCTTCATGCGATCCAGTGTGGCTAGAATATGGAACTGTTTGGACTTTGGATCTTTCCAGGTTTCACTGATCTGGATACCAGAAACAATCTGATCCGTATGTGTGCTAATTTCACGACCCGTCTCACTGTCCATTTGAACTACTTTAGCTTTGCCATCAGATTTACTGGTATAGGTGATCTGGTCGTGACTTTGTTCAGCAATACTGACTTCGAATATTTTTGCCAGATCAGCGCGTGCCCGATCCCGTGCCACGGCCTGATGCGAGTCCTGACCTTTGCCCGTTAGATATTTTTTTGCTGGATAATCACTGGCATTGCCATTAACCCAGTCTGGTTGTAACGAACCTTTACTAGTACAGGCGGTTAATAACAGCATGGTAGAAATTAATATCGCTGTGGAAAATAGAGAAGTCATAGTATTACTCCAATGATCAATGTCGGCCTGCAAGACCATGGTTCAAGCTACTGGCGGTCCAGTGAAATGAAAGATAGTGTTTCTGACTTTTCTTCACCTGAACATTCTCAACCGTTTGTTGTGAGACAACATGGTTATTATAGCCAAGTAATTCGATAATTAGTCTGTAGTTACCTGGTGGTAGCGGTAAACGAGCGGTCTGGATCTCAGCTGGCAAACTTAACCAGCTGCGGGTGTCGGCCCGTTCGGTAACAAAACCGACAAGATTAACCAGCAAACCGGCCATAGGGTTTTTATCCCCTGCATCTTTGGCCATTTTATATTTAGCCACAGCACGGGCCAGTGCGCGTGCGGTAATGGCAGGCATATAACTTTCCAGTGTTTTTATTGCCAGACTACTAATGTCTTCGGTGACTTCGCTGGTCGCGCTGTACAGGTACTGGTTAGTTTTCTCATTCTGGTTTTGAATATTAATACGTACCCGGGAAATGGAATTGTCACGACGATAGTAGCCCGGTACGGCAATACGAATCAGGCGTCCGGCAACAGGGGAAAATATCTGCGCCGCATGTTCACGCTTAACAGGGGCAAGGCCATTGTGAAACATAAATACCAGTTCACTCTGGTTTTTTCGGGCATTAAGTAAGTCCAAGATTTTCAGATTGAATGCCTGTTCATATTTCTTCTGTTCGTCACTTAAACCGATTTTGTGGGCCATCAGAATCAGTGAGGATTTTAACTGTGCAGGGATGCCGATTGAATAAAGATCCTGATGCGCCTGATAAGCTTTGTAGGATTTGCGATAAGCAATCATGGCGTCACTCCATTCACCCATGTCCTCATAAATTATTCCGCTGAGGTAACGTGCGAAGGGGTCAAAGCTTAATGGGCTATCGGGATCATCCTGCATAAACCCACGCAGGCGGGTATCCACCTGCAGGATTTCAACCCGAGCTGAATCTGGTTGTCCAAGTTCAAGATAATTTAATGCCGCATAGACATGCAACATTATCTGTTCAACCGGGGTGCCGGTATAGGTGCGTGTTGCATCATTAATCAGGAAAGCCGCACCTTGCTCGGTAATACTGGTCGCAGAGAATTCCTCAACCAGTTTCTTTGCAATTTCAATTTCCGCATTGCTTTCGGCGTATTTTCCCAACATGCGTAATAACATGGCCCGGTCGGTATGATAAAGAAACTGGTCACTGCCATTGTTTTTCTTTTTATCAAGTAGTTCGAGGGCCTGGGCCGGGTTCTGATTAATCAGACTTTGCTGAATAGTGTGTTGGGACTGACTGTAGCTGGCACAACCGGCCAGTAACAAAAGCATAACGCCCAGCAATAATTTGCCGGGCGCCAGTACAACTTTATATCTTCCTTGAAGATACATCATTAAAGCGGAATATTTTAAAAACGCATTTTGCTGTTTTTAACCACTTTCTTGATTTTCTTCTGTCCCAGCCAGACTTTACGGTTGTCCTTAAGACTGATCAGTGTTAAATCGACCTGGTAATAACGTACCTGTGTTTTGCCTTCCATATCGATGATGGTGTTTATGCTACCTTTTAACATGTAGTCAGCACCCAGTTCCTGCCCCATAGCCTTGCGGCTGGCTTCAGTCGCATGCAGATCCTGATCTTTTCGTTCATCACGAATTTCCTGACGTTCCTGACTGGAAGCCACAAATTCAATCTTGCCGGAATTAATCATGGCACGTTCAATATCTGCAATAAACGTATTCAGGTTGATGTGTTCATGGCTCTTATTAATCACCGTGCCTACAATCACGGCAGGTGAAGATTTATGGCGTTTGCTATGCGTGCTATACCAGGGACGTTCCAGCATATCTGTGATCATTTCTTCGGATACCAGGCGGGAATCGGTATCGTTCCAGGCACCACTCAGATCGATTGTTTCTTCCACATCTACGCGCTTAACCTGAGTACCACAGGCGGCGATCAGAAAGCTGATAAATACAAGACTAATAAAACGGCTGACATTCTTCATTGATTATTTCTCCTGCGCGACCTTGTCAAAAATGTTATCGGCATGTTGGTTAATATAACGGCTTAAGTCAGTATTCATATCCTTGACCATGCCCAGAGTATTTTTCATGTGTTTCATATCCAGCTCAGCAATGGAGAAAATGCTACCGTCTTTTTTATTCTTCCAGTGGCCAATGATTTTTACACCCGTTAGATTTACTTTAGTCAGGTTTTTGATCTGGCGTGATACAGCCTGCTGACTCACCGCATCCTTACCACTGCCAGCGGCTTCGGTGTAGTCATTACTGACCACGTCCATAAAGGAACTCAGGATACGCGCCACTTCGGCACGAGCACGATTATCAGCGGTGGAGATTTGCAGAGAGGCATCACCGATAGCTGGAGCCTGACCGACGCCGTGGAATAGACGGCCATCCTTGTCATTCAGGAACTGGGTGCCTTCATTGACCCACTCTGGCGCATCATCCAACCCGAGGTCACTTTCGACTACGGTTTTGCTGCTACAGGCCAGCATTAGCAGCCCCAGACCGACGACCAGGCCGGTTTTCAATATTGAGATCGGGTGTGGCATGACAGGTCTCCTTGAGATACTTTTAGAAATTGCGATATTAATATGAGTAATTCGAAATTATAGTCTGCTAATTAAAGCATATTTAAGCCGATGAATCTGTGAATATTTTCGTATTTATGTCCCGGTTTTGTAAAGGAAATTATTGTAATTGTGTGCTACCAGGCGTCATTGAAAAGTGGATGGTATTTCACCGTGCCAGATACTGTACTTAGTACCCCCGGTTGTAATTCCTTGACCATAAACACCCCAGCCGGAACGTTATATTCTGATTGGATGCCAAAGTTTGTCGATGGTTCAAAACCAAAGCGCGGGTAATAATCTGGATGGCCCAGTACAACTACAGCCTCATACCCAGCCTGTGTACAGACCTTAAGCCCCTCATTAACCAGTTGAGTCCCAATACCTTGCCTTTGCCTATCTGGTAATACGGCCATGGGTGCCAGACCAATTAGCTTTATTTTACTTTCAGGTTCGATAGTTACCGGGCTAAATAAAATATGGCCAATGATTTGATTATTTTCTTCGGCGACTAATGAAATCAATTTAATACCAGCACTGCGCAGACTATCAACCAGATTGGCCTCGGCGTCAGTGGGGAAGGCGGCTGTATTGACCTTGCGGATTTGTTCGATGTCAGTGGATTGCTCGGGGCGGATGTGCATGGTGGCTGAGGGTTATGTTGTTGGGAGGATTTTATTATAGGTTTTAACAGTAGGGTGAGCACGTATTTTTGTGCCCACGAGGTACTGGTTTCGTCTTGTTCCCTCTCCATCAGGGAGAGGGCTACGAGCACAAGGAAGTGCGAGTTAGAGCGACGCAGAAGTATTTGGGGTCAGAGTAAAAACTAGTTGCTGATCTCAGATGTGACTCGTTAAACACAAGTAGTTTTTACTCTGACCCCAAATACCATTTAAGCTGTGGGGCGCGCAGCGAAGCAAGCGTCCCACACGAGCGAATTGTTAGGCGTTTATACATTGTAATTGTAATGCGAAGATGTTTCATAGTCATAAATAGACACTGAATTACCATTCACGTTACCACTAAAATGATTGCTTGAATGATAGTCGTAGCCACTGAATTGTGAACCATTCATTCTTAGTTGAATATGAGAACTATTGCAGTAGTCATATAAACTATTAGGCGAGCCGGATACATGACAGCCTCGATCATAATCGTATATATTTACATTGTCAGAATTTACACTACCGCTGATATTTATATATTTTGATTGTGAATAGTCATAGACATGCGAACTGCTTGAGCCGCATAAGCCTGCTGCGATATAAGCAATACATGCCCTAGAACCTGAATTCACTATAATACCCTTGTATGCATTTATTTCTCAGCAGCCTTTATAAGCTTCTGATTCACCGCTTTTATATATTCAGCCGCAACTTTTAGCAGTAAGTCCGACATTTCATCCAAACCTTTTTTTGTTCTAGAGTTTCTAGATTTTTGCCCATGAGTTATATCAAATCTAACATCAAGCTCATGAATGATTTTATTTCTTATTTCAAAGATTTCACGAAGTTCTTTACTTTTATCATTTACTATTTTGATTGTTATCCCTAATGCGCTGGATGCTTTAAATAATTGGTCAACCGATTGCAAGCTACTGCCCGTTAAATGGATAGTATAATTTTCGACCAATTGCTCATATGGTTTTGGTGAAACTAGTAATTTAGCGATAAAGTTTGCGCTATTTTTTGCAAATGAACCATCTGTCTCTTCTCTTAGTTGACGTCTTGCATATTCTTCAAGTCCTTTTTGGACGTCAGTGTCTTTTTCTGCAAGTGCTTTTATAGACCCTTTTATGAGTTCTTTTAAAATAGAGTCTAAGCCAGCGGCAGCAAAGGTTAATGATGCTCTTATAAGATCTTGTTCACCTGCGGTAGGTGGGCCTGAAGCTTTCCTCGCCATTCTTACGGTAGCAAATGCTTCCCTAAAGTGCTTTATTGACGATTTAGCTTGCGTTAAAACAATCTCAGCACGATCTGTTTCTGTTGGTGTTGATTGTTTTGTTGGCATATTTATTCCTTAGCGCCTAACATCTAAGCATTTATACGCTGTGCGCAGTTCAGCATGGGGTATAAATGTTTGTTGGACTATGCCGCGCTTGCACGCGTCCTATGGGGATTGTATTG
>JAPHRJ010000091.1 GCA_026196045.1 Gammaproteobacteria bacterium | reverse complement strand
TGCATTCCTGGTTGACGGTTATGTGGGTGGCCCAGGTATGGTTACAACTGCACGTCGTCAGTACCCTGGTCAGTACTTACACTACCATCGTGCAGGTCACGGTGCGGTCACTTCACCATCTTCAAAACGTGGTTACACTGCGTTCGTACTGGCTAAGATGTCACGTCTGCAAGGTGCTTCTGGTATCCACGTGGGTACTATGGGCTACGGTAAGATGGAAGGTGATGCGTCTGACAAGATCATCGCTTACATGATCGAACGTGATGAGTGCCAGGGGCCTGAGTATCACCAGAAATGGTACGGTATGAAACCAACCACTCCAATCATCTCTGGTGGCATGAACGCACTGCGTCTGCCTGGCTTCTTCGAGAACCTGGGTCATGGTAACGTCATCAACACCTCTGGTGGTGGTTCTTACGGTCACATCGACTCTCCTGCAGCAGGTGCAGTCTCTCTGCGTCAGGCATACGACTGCTGGAAGCAAGGTGCTGATCCAATTGAGTATGCAAAAGAGCATAAAGAATTTGCTCGCGCATTTGAGTCATTTGAGCATGATGCCGATGCCATCTTCCCAGGCTGGAGAGACAAACTGGGCGTTCACAAATAAGTCGAACGTACGGTTACAAAAAACCCTCACCCACATGGTGGGGGTTTTTTTTCTTTACAAATAAACTAAATATTTGTGAAGAACTAAAAGATCTTTCACCACAGAGGACACGGAGGTACACAGAGGTGAATAAAAATGAAATAACTGGAGCTATTATTGATGCCGCAATGGATGTGCATACAGCTCTTGGACCAGGGTTATTAGAAAGTGCCTATGAAGCATGTCTTAAATATGAACTTGCTTCCCGGAACTTTAATATTCTTAGTCAGCTAGAATTACCTGTCACTTACAAGAACAATATAATTAATGCTGGTTACCGAATTGATCTACTCGTTGAGGAGCAGGTAATAGTTGAACTCAAAGCAGTTGACAGGATTATTCCAATGCATGAAGCACAGCTATTATCTTATTTAAAGTTAAGCGGTAAAAAAATTGGTTTACTCATTAATTTTAATGTAATGCGACTAAAACATGGGATAAAACGAATTGCTAATTAACCTCTGTGTACCTCCGTGTCCTCTGTGGTTAAATTTTTTAAAGGCCTTTAAAAATGACTGATATAAACATTAATCAATACAAAATTACCGAAGAACCTTTTTACGAAATACAGGAAGATGAAGTTGCTTTATATGAAGCGGCTTATGACGCCCGTTTACCGGTAATGATCAAAGGCCCAACGGGTTGTGGTAAATCACGTTTCATTGAGCACATGGCTTACAAACTGGGCAAGCCGTTAATTACTGTTGCCTGTAACGAAGACATGACCGCTTCGGACCTGGTAGGTCGTTATTTACTCGATGCTAATGGCACGCGATGGTTGGATGGTCCCTTAACTACTGCAGCACGTATTGGTGCTATTTGTTATTTAGATGAAATTGTAGAAGCGCGTCAGGATACCACGGTAGTAATTCATCCGTTAACTGATCACCGTCGTCAATTGCCTTTAGACAAAAAAGGCGAATTATTAGATGCACATCCTGATTTTCAGTTGGTTATTTCTTATAACCCCGGTTACCAGAGCATGATGAAAGACCTGAAACAGTCAACCAAACAACGTTTCACCGGCCTGGACTTTGACTACCCTGATACCAAAGTTGAAGCGGCAATTGTCGCCAAAGAAACCAGCATCGATGAAGAAGTCGCTGGCAAGCTGGTTAAGATTGCACACACTGCTCGAAACCTGAAAGGCCACGGACTGGACGAAGGTATCTCAACACGTCTACTAGTGTACGCAGCAACCCTGATGAACAAGGGTATCGAAGCAAAAAGAGCCTGCCGCATGGCGCTGGTCAATCCGATCACCGACGATAAAGATATTCGCGACACATTGATTCACTCAATCGATAGCATATTTGCCTGAAACTATTAGCTTCGGTGGTAACCGCTAATGACGACTGAATATCCAGACTATCGCGAAAAGCTCAAATGCAGCTTTGAACAGCTCGAAGATGTCTTTGATGACTGCATCAAGGATGCACTGCGTAACATGACCAATAAGGGTGTCGAAGATTATTTATCCGGTGCCTCTCTCGTTTGCATGATTGGACGCGGTTTTGATCCGGTACTAACATATCTTGAAGAAATGCCAGAAATGGCTCATAAACTGGGTGAACCCATACTTAAAGTTGTTGCCCAATGTGTATGGGATATGTCACGAAGCCCTAATGGCAAAGCCATACCGCCTTTTATGCAGTGCCTTCCAGAAGCCTCACGTCGATTGGGTTCGCTGGGACAGATGCATAATTTTATCGATATCATTTTTGATATGATGGAAGATACTACAGGTTCAACTCATGGTTTTCACACCACGGTGCCCAGCCCAGGCCTGCCAAACTTACTCAATCAGGTACCTTATCTGCTCAGCCAGTTATCACTGGAAGGTTTGAAAAACTGGATCGAATACGGCGTACGCAACTACAGCGATCACCCAGAGCGCCAGCAGGATTACTTCAGCCTGCAATCTGCCGATGCTAAAGCCATGTTACAACGTGAACGTCATGGTACTTTATACATGGACTATGAACGCCAGCTGGATATGTACATGCGCAGCATGTGGCAACAAGATGAATACTTTGTGCCTTACTCGCTTGGCTTTGATGATTTGCGTAAACCACAGCCTTATTATGATGAGCTTGGCATGCGTATTCCCGATGTCTACGATGAAATGAATAATGTGTCCGGCATCAATCGTTATCGCATTACCCTCGCGCATATGGCCGGGCATAAACGTTGGACCGAACGCCAGATTGCAGACAATCTTTCACCGTTCCAACGTATTGCTGTTGAAGCTTTTGAGGACTCACGTGTTGAGCAATTGATACTGCGTGAATACCCGGGTCTAAAAAAATATTTTATGGCACTGCACCCTGTACCTGTCGAAGGTGACTGTAATTCTGAAAAAGAATCCTGTGTACGCCACCGCCTGGCGATGCTTTCTCGTGCCATTCTTGATGAAAATCACGGCTACCAGAACCCCGACATTCTGGAATACCTTGAAAAATTCCAGGATGCCCTGAAAGACGGTGAATCCAGTACAAAAGAGATGCTTGGCCTGGCGGTTTCATTTACTGCAAAAACGCGTCGCCAGACCGACCTTTCACCGAATGTACGTTTTGAAAATACCGAGATTGATTACCGCGATGATAACCGGCACATGTGGCTATTCATCGAAGAAAATGATGAGGCTGAAGATGACACCAGTGAACCACAGGGCCAGGAAGTCGTTGAGCCCGATGGCCTGCCACCACGTCATTACCACGAGTGGGATTACAACACGACCAGCTTCAAACCAGACTGGGTAACCCTGTACGAGTCACTGCATGCACCCGGCAACGCCTCCATGATCGACAAGATCCTGGAAAAACATTCGGCACTGGCAAACTATTTAAAACGTATTCTGGATATGCTGAAGCCACAGCAATATACACGTGTGCGTTACCAGGAAGATGGCAGTGAACTGGATCTTGATATCGCAATTCGATCATTAATTGATTTCAAGAGCGGCTCACAACCCGACCCACGCATCAACATGAGCCACGAGCATTCTGGCCGTGATTTTGCTGTTTTATTGTTGATGGATCTATCCGCTTCACTCAATGATGTACCCGATGGTTGCACACAAAGCATCCTCGAACTCAGCCGCGAAGCGGTAACTTTACTCGGCTGGTCAATTGAACAACTCGGTGACAAATTTGCCATCGCTGGTTTCCATTCCGACACCCGACATAATGTTCGTTATCACCACATTAAAGGCTTTAGCGAGCACTGGGATGATGGCGTCAAAGCGCGTCTGGCCGCTTTAGAACCTGGCTTCTCTACACGTATGGGTGCGGCAGTACGCCATGCCTCGCATTACCTTGAAGGCCAGAAAGCAGATAAAAAATTACTGCTGATTTTGACCGATGGCGAACCAGCTGATATCGATGTCAGCGATGATAAACTGCTGATCGAAGATACCCACAAAGCTGTTGATGAGTTATCTAGCAAAGGTATCTATACTCATTGCATCACTCTGGATAAAAAAGCCGACGACTATATTCAGGACATCTTTGGCCCGGGCGGTTATAGCGTCATCGACAATGTAGAAAAACTACCCGAGAAATTGCCCATGCTGTTTACATCGCTAACGTCTTAAACGCTCTCTGAGTTTATAAAAATCATATGGGTAACTTTATAACAGCTACAATCCTGTTTTCTTTCAAGGGAAAAACGCACACGCCTTCACTTGAACTGGACCTGGATCAATATATGAAAGCAGAGGGACATCTTCCCAATCTCTATCATCTTATAGCCCGAGCCAATAGCTTTGATATGTATTCCTATGAGTTTGAAATGATGCAGGCAGAAACCATTGCTTTTAGCAATGCAAAAGGACTGGTATCAGATTTTGTCGTTGATGAGTGTTTGGATATAGACGCCTTTGAAACGGCATGGCATGAACAGCAGTTGCTCTTGAATCTGCAGTCTATCGCACAATCAAATATGGATATTGATGACCTTCAGCGACACCCCAAAATTAAACAGGCTTTGCTTGAGGCTTATCTTTTAGGGAAAAATAAATCTGTCTGAGTTATAGATCAACAGAGACCCTCCCCCTCTTATTTTAAATAAATTACAAAAACACTCATGGAATTGCACGGATAAACTGGTAAAATTGCCGATTTGGTCAATTTTCTGTAAGACACACGGCTCTGTTTCCGTAGCGTCCATTTTGGAGAAATAATGAAAAAACCAGTAGTTGGTGTGGTTATGGGTAGCAATAGTGACTGGAAAGTCATGAGCCAGACCTGTGAGATACTGAAAGAGTTCGGCGTCCCTCACGAAGCCAAAGTGGTGTCAGCCCACCGTACGCCAGATTTGTTATTTGAGTACGCTGAAACCGCCGCAGAACGCGGTATCCAGGTAATTATTGCTGGAGCAGGCGGTGCCGCCCACTTACCCGGCATGCTGGCCTCCAAAACTATCGTCCCCGTACTCGGTGTCCCCGTGACATCTCGCGCCCTGAAGGGCCTGGATTCCCTGCTGTCTATCGCCCAGATGCCAAAAGGAATTCCTGTGGCGACTTTTGCTATTGGCGAGCCTGGTGCCGCCAATGCTGGCCTGTTTGCCGTATCGATACTGGCAAATCAGGACGAAAAATATGCCAAAAAACTCAATACATTCCGCAGGAAACAGCGTACCAAAGTACGCGCAATGAAATTACCTAAAGTATGAAGACGTTACCTGGCAGCACAATTGGCATGCTTGGCGGCGGCCAGCTCGGTCGCATGTTTACCATTGCCGCTCGGACGATGGGATATGAAGTCATCGTCCTGGATCCTGACTCAGAAAGCCCGGCAGGCGAATTGGCGAATGATCATGTTTGTGCCGACTATAACGATCAAACTGCGCTGGATTATATAGCCAAAACCTGTGATGCCATCACCACAGAATTTGAAAATGTTCCGGCCTCGACTCTGGAACAACTAGCAGCCACCTGTCCGGTTCGCCCTGGAGCCCAGGCAGTTACCATTACCCAGGATCGTATTCATGAAAAAACCTTCCTGAGTGACAACGGTTTTCCTACCGCCCCTTTTGCTGTCATCCATTCACTGGAAG
>JAPHRJ010000068.1 GCA_026196045.1 Gammaproteobacteria bacterium | reverse complement strand
TTCGACACGATGAGAAAGTGTGGCCGAAAACAGCAGGCTAAGACGTTGTTCCGGGTGTGGCATGCGGCGAAATAAATAACGAATGTCTTTAATAAAGCCTAGATCAAACATGCGATCGGCTTCATCCAGAACCATAACCTGGAGTGCCTTCAGATTGAAAACATGCTGCTTGAAATAATCAATAATACGGCCGGGAGTTCCAATCAATACATCGACACCAGCTTCAAGCTGGCGGCGTTGGGATTCATATCCTGTTCCACCATAGGCCAGTCCTAAACGAAGCCCGGTATGCGCTCCAATGACCTCAGCATCTTTGTGGATCTGTATGGCAAGTTCTCTGGTCGGAGCCAGGATCAAGGCGCTAATTTTTCGAGGATCAGAGGCATCTGCCTGTGGATGAGTTAACAGGTAGTTAAAGGTGGCGATCAAAAAAGCGGCCGTTTTGCCTGTGCCGGTTTGAGCCTGACCGGTTACATCATTTCCTGCCAGCGCGACAGGTAAAGTTTCGGCCTGAATAGGAGTGCAGTTTAAAAAACCTGTATCATCAATACCTTGTTGTAAACTTTCGGGTAAATTCAGGCTGCTAAAAGTGATATTTGTTGTGTGTGATTCAGTCATAAACACAGAGCATAACAGATATATTCTAAATATGAGTAAATTCAGGCTTGAAATAAGTGTCGTCTTGAGCTCAAATGTAACCAGCTGAAGATTAGCTCAAGTGCATTTTATAAAAACGACGGGAGAAATTACGTTGAGTGATAATATTGTCTATGTGACAGATGACACTTTCGAAGAAGAAATTGTTAATACCGAAGGGCCAGTATTAGTAGATTACTGGGCTGACTGGTGCGGTCCTTGCAAAATGATTGCCCCTATCCTGGATGAAATTGCAGACGAATATGCCGGCAAGCTAAAGGTTGCCAAGCTCAACATCGATGAAAATCCAGGCACACCGCCAAAATTTGGTATCCGCGGTATTCCTACATTGATGCTATTCAAAAATGGTAATGTTGAAGCTACAAAAGTGGGTGCAGTTTCAAAATCTCAGTTAACGGCCTTTATTGACAGTAATTTATAATCCTTCTATTGCGTCCAGCCCTTTAATTTCAGACTGGGCTGGACGTATACGTATTTTAGTGTTAGTTTTATACAATAACTGAAAACAATAAAACACGTTGTTTCCAGGTAATCGAAATATTTAATTACATTGCCGTACATACAGGCAAAACCTCAAGCAAACCCATAATTAAAGTACTCCAGGCGCGTGGCTCGATCCACACCAGCTAACGGGTTTCACCCCCAATTACATAATTTTTCAATAACTGACTTACACACTTTTAAAGACAATCTCCATGAATCTAACTGAACTTAAACAAACCCCTGTTGCTGATCTCATTAAACTCGCCAGTGAAAATGGCATTGAAGGGACATCCCGCTCCCGCAAACAAGACATTATTTTTGCCATTTTAAAAGCTCATGCAAAAAATGGTGAAGATATTTATGGTGATGGTGTACTGGAAATTCTTCAGGATGGATTTGGATTTTTACGTTCAGCCGAAAGTTCGTACCTGGCGGGACCGGATGATATCTATGTTTCACCGAGCCAGATTCGACGCTTTAATTTGCGCACGGGTGATACAGTCTCAGGAAAGATTCGTCCTCCAAAGGACAGCGAACGCTATTTTGCGTTGCTAAAAGTCAGCGAAATTAATTTTGAGCCACCAGAAAACGCCAAGAACAAGGTCTTATTTGAAAATCTGACACCGCTGCATCCGAATGAACGTCTGATGCTGGAAATTGGTAATGGTAGTACCGAGGATATGACGGCACGGGTCATTGATATGGTGGCCCCAATCGGTAAGGGTCAACGTGGCCTGATTGTTTCTCCGCCAAAAGCGGGTAAAACCATGATGCTGCACGATATTGCGCACTCTATTGCTCATAATCATCCAGAGTGTCACCTGATTGTGCTGTTAATTGATGAGCGCCCGGAAGAAGTAACTGAAATGGCACGTTCAGTGCGGGGTGAAGTAGTTTCTTCTACCTTTGATGAACCTGCCAGTCGTCACGTACAGGTTGCTGAGATGGTAATTGAGAAGGCCAAGCGTCTGGTAGAACATAAGAAAGACGTAGTCATTTTGCTTGACTCGATTACCCGCCTGGCTCGGGCCTATAACACCGTGATCCCCTCCTCCGGTAAAGTGTTGACCGGTGGTGTAGATGCCAATGCATTGCATCGCCCCAAACGTTTCTTTGGTGCGGCACGTAATATTGAAGAAGGTGGCTCTCTGACTATTCTGGCTACTGCACTGGTTGAAACTGGTTCACGCATGGATGATGTCATTTACGAAGAGTTCAAGGGCACGGGTAATATGGAAGTCCACCTGGATCGCAAGATTGCTGAAAAACGCCTCTATCCTGCGATTAACATCAAGCGTTCTGGTACTCGCCGAGAAGAGTTACTAACTAAACCCGATGAGCTTCAAATGATGTGGATCCTGCGCAAGGTTGTACACGATATGGAAGAAATTGGAGCGATGGAATTCCTGCACGACAAGCTCAAGGCTGCCAAATCTAACTCCGATTTCTTTGATTCAATGAAACGTTAAACCTGGGATTTTCAATATTATTCACAGGATCCAGGGTGGCTTATGCCACCCTTTTTTCGTATGGGATTAAGTTCCTGATATTTGTTGGAAAAGCAGATTCCAAGCAAAAATCCACCATAATTTGATTGTTTTTTGTTCAGCAATAGCGCCAGCTAAAAGTACCTGTTTAACAAATAGATAGCGCTCTAACCGTATGTTTTTTATAAGCAACCACCTCTAACTGGCTTTGACAAGCCTGTCTGTAAGCATAAAACTTAAACCATGTAAGAGCGATCTACAGATCAGTTGATTCCAGGCAACCTATGCGGTTTTTCATATCCTCATCGCTCATGTTCTGTGGCAAGCTGTTATTGCAGTTAACGACGCAGCGCGCGTCCCGAAGTAAAGCAGGAAGGGGGCATGAGGAAAATGCAATTACAAAAAAACAGTGGCAACAAGTTTGATTTTGACCATTGGTCAGAAATCGCGAAAACCGATCCTGATGCATTTGAGTCCATGCGTAATGAGCGTTTGTCGGCCTGTATCGATCAGGCACCAGACAATGTTCAGCAACGTTTACGTTGTTTGCAATGGCGTATTGATCGAGTACGTGAGCAGTCAAAAACACCATTGGCCGCCTGTATCAAAATTTCAGGCATGATGTGGGAAACGGTACATCAGCTGGGTGATAGCTACCAAATGATGTCAGGCGATAAACGCGGCGCATCAAGGGAAACTTATCAAAAAGCCTCGGCCAGGGTGCTGCCTTTTCGTCCCAGGACAGACCAGGATAAATAAGCCGTAAATATTTGTTCCCTGTGACTTGCTGTCAACAGGGGATTTACGTATGATCGGCCGCCTTATGGCATGTGGTGCCCGATACAGGGTCGGTGTGGCGACATGCAGAATTTATCTAGAGGTTAATGACAATGAAAGCTGAGATTCATCCTGCGTATGACGATGTCTCCGTGACGTGCAGTTGCGGCAACACATTTACTACCCGTTCAACCATTGGCAGAGATTTGACTATTGATGTCTGTTCACAATGCCACCCTTTCTATACTGGTAAGCAGAAGCTGCTGGATACAGCAGGTCGAGTCGACAAGTTCCGCCAGAAGTATGGTATGAAATAAAATCGCTGTGCGATATTGCAGTTTTATCAACAGGGCGCTCTTTCGAGCGCCCTGTTTGGTTTGGATGTTCAGCTTTTTAATACCCTCTTCTTTTGTATTTGCAGCCACCTGTCAAAGTGACTATTTCGATGAAATAGTCATGGTCGATAAAGTATATGATGGGGATACGTTGCGTCTTAATGATGGCCGAAAGTTGCGGCTGATTGGGGTGAATACTCCTGAGCATGGTCGTAAGCATCAGGTCGCCGAACCCTATGCAAATGAGGCGGAAGCCTTTCTTCGAGCACAGATTAAATCGGGTCGTATCAAACTACGTTATGGGCAAGAAAAGCAGGATCGCTATGGGCGAGTTCTTGCACATATATTTACTCCAGAGGGATACAATATTACGCAGGCATTACTGGAGGCCGGTCTGGGGAGTGCGATTCAGATTTCACCAAATCTCTGGGCACATAAATGTTATCAGCAGGCAGAAAAAAAAGCACAGGCTGCAAAGCGCGGTCTTTGGGGACATCCCTATTTTTTACCAACTAAGGTCACACAGCTAAGTTCCACCAAGCTAGGTTATCGTTTTGTTCGAGGCCAGTTAACCCGGGTAGGACGAAGCAAAAAAGCACTTTGGCTAAATTTGGGACATAAGTTTGCCATTCGTATCTCAACAAAAGATCTTAAATATTTTAATGTAGAACAAATCGAAGCAAGAGTGGGTACAGATCTGATAGTGCGGGGCTGGGTTTATAAGAGTAAATCTCAGTATCGAATGAATATTAGCCATGCAACAGCAATAACATGGCAGCCAGAGCTTGAGTCGTTAAAAGAGTGATCGTTTTTTTACTTTCTGAATATCCTCAAAGCGTTTGATAAAAGCTAAACTATAGCTTTTCCATATTAAATAACCGGAGACAGCATGAGCAAAAATACTCCATCGTTGGCAGAAGCGGCATTAAAATATCATGCTGAACCAAGTCCTGGAAAAATTGCGACCGCAATTACAAAATCCTGTGAAACACAAAGTGAATTAAGTCTGGCTTATACGCCGGGTGTGGCGGAGCCTGTGCGGGCGATTGTTAACGATCCGTTGAATGCTTATAAATATACTGGCAAAGGAAATCTTGTCGCTGTAATTACCGATGGAAGCGCCGTGTTGGGTCTGGGCAATGTAGGTGCGTTGGCCAGTAAGCCAGTAATGGAAGGTAAGGCTGTCTTGTTTAAGCGTTTTGCAGATATTGATGTAATGGATATTGAGGTTGATGCAGATACGCCAGAAGAGTTTATTGATACAGTTCGTCGTATCGCGCCTACTTTCGGTGGTATTAACCTCGAGGATATCGGTGCGCCAGCCTGTTTTGAAATTGAGCACACCCTCAGTCAACAATTAGATATTCCGGTATTTCATGATGACCAACATGGAACAGCTATCATCATTGCAGCAGGCTTATTAAATGCTATTGAGATCGCAGGTAAAAATATTGAGACGGCTCATATTGTTTGCCTGGGTGCTGGGGCTGCAGGAATTGCGGCAATGAGAATGCTAAAAAGCCTGGGGGCACGTCGTATCTACCTGCTTGATCGTAAAGGCGTGGTTTATCATGGGCGCGATGGGGTTAATCAGTATAAATATGAATTTTCCCGTGAATCCAGCCGACGTAGTGTGGCTGACGCGATGAAAGGAGCAGACATTTTTGTTGGTGTTTCTGGCCCGGATCTGATTACAGCTGAGATGCTAAAGTCGATGGCTGATAACCCAATTGTTTTTGCACTATCCAATCCTGATCCTGAAATTGATCCGGCACTGGCACATGCGACTCGTGATGATTTAATTATGGCGACGGGTCGTAGTGATTATCCTAATCAGGTTAATAATGTTCTGGGTTTTCCGTTTATTTTTAGAGGTGCGCTGGATGTACGTGCAACCTGTATCAATACCGCAATGAAAATTGCTGCAGTAAAAGCCCTGGCAGCTTTAACACATGAACCGGTACCAGCTGAAGTCCTGAAAGCTTATGGCAAAGAGACCATCGAATTTGGTAAAGACTATTTTATTCCTAAACCGTTTGATCCAAGATTAAAAGAAGTGGTGTCAACAGCGGTAGCGCAAGCCGCCATTGATACTGGAGTTGCTCGAACTAAATAAGGTCACGGGACGGTTGTTAGAATTGTTTTTTAAGGCTTTGCTACAAGGAGTTTTTCAACAGTAGAAATATCGGCTCGCTGCATGGGTTTACCATCAATTGAACTTAAGGGGGGCTGGTGGCTACCATCCTCTGGAAATACCAGAACCTGCAAAGGTGTGTCTTCAGCAAGAAACTGATATACCGGTATGGTTTTGTATTGTTCAGCACTATAGCGAATACGTTTTTCACTGGTCTGAAAGGGAATGTGGTGTTGCATTAGATGGAAGCCTATATCTTCGACAGTGCTGGCATATGTATGCAGAGTCACTTTTGAATGCTGGTCGGCAGTACCTCTGAGTACGCTACCAACGAGTCGAGGCCGAAAGTCTTTAAAAAATCGCATGGCCTGTAATGCAGCTTCACGTAACTTTTGTAATTGTGCGGGCTGAGTGTCAGCACGAAAAATTCGCTGGTATTCCTGTAACGCCTCTTCTATTTCGCTATTACTGGGCATATTGCGAGTATCAACGGCACCCAGGTGCAAAGCGGCTTTACGTTTTGCCGCATAATAATCGTTGCTTCCACTTTCAAGAAGAATATGTGCGGCTTCTTGAGCCAGGCGCAGGCGCATCTGGAGTTCTTTATTATTGCGATGATCTTTATGATCACGTGGTGCCATTATTAATCCCGATCCAGCTAGAAAAGTTGTTCAGTAATATTTGAAGACTCCGGTTCCTGCCCGTTATTACTGGGAATATTCGTTTCAGCTTCATGGCTGGGCACCCGATCAGTACGGAAATATTCAAAAATTGCATTAGCATGGTTAGCATTGGCCAGCTCGCCGGTTTCCGGATCAATTCTGACAGAGACCAGGCCGGGAGGTTGAGTCAGCGGTGTCTCAGGACGGTTGTCTAAAGCGACACGCATGTAATCAATCCACATAGGTAGTGCGGCCCGTGCACCCGTTTCCCGGTCACCTAAAGGCTGTGGGTTATCAAAACCGACCCAGGCAATGGTAACGACTTCTCCATTGAAACCAGTAAACCAGGCATCACGTTGATCATTCGTGGTACCGGTTTTACCAGCCAGATCGGTGCGTTTAAGTACCTGTGCACGCCGTCCGGTACCCTGCTTAACCACATCTCTTAGCATGGTGTTCATCAGGAATGCCGTTTGTGGGTTAAGCACTCGTTCGGCTTCTCGCACAGGCTGTGGACCCTGGCGAACCTGTGCTAATTCCTCTTTAGTGAGTTCGGCATAGCTATCAGGTAATTTCCAGTCTTTGGGTATAGTCTGCTTTGTTGCTGGTTCAGTTTCATCAGACTGAGATTCTGCTTGTCGGGCTAATTCACAGGCGCTGCAGACTTGTTGTGGTTGAGTTAGTTCAACAACCTGATCTCCAAATCCACGAATATGATCAATGAGGTAGGGTTCAATTTTGTATCCACCATTGGAAAATACCGCGTAACCGGTGGCCAGTTCATAGGGTGTGACTGCACCACTTCCGAGAGCCAGAGATAAATCACGGGGCAGGCCAGAGGGGTTGAAACCAAAACGTGAGGCATAACGTATGGTGTAGCCAATACCGATATCCCGCAAGAGACGAATAGAAACAAGGTTTCGAGATTTAAACAGGGCCTGACGTAAACGGGTCGGGCCATAGAATTTACCACTGTAGTTTTCAGGTCGCCAGGTATCTTCCAGTCCGGGAGCATCAAAAACCACGGGTGCATCATTAATAATACTGGCAGCGGTATAGCCTTTGTCCAGTGCAGCCGTGTAAACAAAGGGTTTAAAGCTGGAGCCAGGTTGACGTTGTGCCTGTGTGACACGATTAAATTTGCTGTGGTAGTAATCAAATCCACCCACCAGTGCTTCGGTGGCTCCATCCTGTGAGCGAAGTGAGACCAGAGCGCCAGCAACGCGAGGTATTTG
>JAPHRJ010000122.1 GCA_026196045.1 Gammaproteobacteria bacterium | reverse complement strand
CGGTGGTTATGATCTGTTTATGGATGCAGTTGATGCTGATTTGTGGACCTCAACGTACAACGCTACCTTCGCAGCAAGTGGTGATGTGCTTGCTGCAGAGGATGCTGCTGAATTGGCTGCTACACTAGATACTTTCTCTTTAGGAAACTGGCCGTTGTTAGAGTGCCAATGGGGCTTGGGACCGTGTACATTACTTGTAGATCAAACTGGTACATTAACCGTAGCTTTCGATGTTGAAATAGGTAAGGATTATTTCTTCGGTGCGAGTGCTAATGTTAATGGTTATACAGACGTCAGTGCCGTTCCCGTACCTGCGGCAGTATGGTTATTTGGTTCTGGTTTGATTGGTTTGATCGGATTTTCTAAACGAAAGAAAGCATAAAATTTAAATCAAATATTACTATTGAAAGGTGGCTATTAAGCCACCTTTTTTATTTGGTAACTGCTGTTGGAATTAGTGTTAGCTATTTTAATGATATTTTTTACCAAACTATCCAGTAGTAAAGTGTATTAAAAAATTCGGCAAAATAATTATGTGAGATTAGTATTGCTGTATAGACTGCAAGAATAAGTGGAAATATAAAATCAGTAAACGCTTTATAAAGAACAAAGGATTTAAATAAACATTTAAGTTCAATAGAGTACATCGAAAAAATAGGTGCTACGCCGGATATATAATGACATTTTTTGGCGTTCTTTTTTGTGGGAATGTTGCTCAGAAATGGTGGTGGGTAGGTCGGTATACGTTCCCAGAACTCATGCTCAGTATTTCCGGTGAATCCTGAATCATGTGCTTTGATTGTTTTATCAGGGCAATGATTAACATAAAACATATCAGGGAAAAGCAGGTTACCAATCAGTGGTGGTAAAAGCGGTGCTTTAGGGTTCTTTGTCCAGATTTTGTTATTGATTAGTAAATCTCTATCTTCGGTATTGATATGTTTATCATCCCCACTCGAGATTTTGTGTAACCATTTTGTTGCTGCTTTTTGGTAATCCTTGTCGGAGTAAAGAATATATTTAAAATTATGTGTATATCTTCCAAAAATACGGCTGCTATAAAGTAAATACCTGAATAATAGGTAATAGAAGATAAGTGTTACGGCAAGTTTCAGGATATATGGCTTTCCGAAAATAATAGAACCGCCTAAAAATGAACCATCATCAACCAGACTGCCTTCCCCAAGAACAAATACGCTGATGAAGATTGATACTACAATGAGTAAATTTCTCTGCTTCTTGAAATCTGTATCGCCAAACATCGACTGCTCCCCTTATAATTATTACTATAATTATAGCACCAAGGACAAAAAGGGAAGGTCTGACGGTGTGAAAATGGTGTTTATTTACCCTTATGGGAAACTACGGTAAGCGTAGCTAAGGACTTAGAATATGATTTCCCTGTGGGCTATGAATATCCGGCATTTCTTCTTTCAGCTCTTCATAATAGCTGAGTGAAATTTCCTTAATAACTTCAGTCATTTCATCGGTGTATTGTTCTGGTGTGCCGTCAGGATTGTCAGTTTTCCATTCATCATATTCCTTCTTTTCAAACCAGGCGACTGCGGCAATGCCAACCACAGGGAGTAAAGCCAGCACACGTTTGCCACGTTCCTTGACTTTTGTTTTGACGATCTGTTTTTTATGTTTAAGCTGAAGTGCCACCATCGCGGTTTTTAGCCCGTCGATGGTTTTATTAGCAACATAGCCACCAATAGATAAACTGCTTATCAGTAATAGAATAATAATATTTTTTAACATGGAGCTATTCCTGACTTTAAACGGTTAAATAGGCTAAATAGATGTTCCTAAAAGGTGACCAGTTTAGACCGTTCGCCCTGAGCTTGTCGAAGGGCGAACGGGAAGCTCGAAGGTACTCAGAAATTAGGAACACCTATTTAGATTATTTGTAGAGCGGTTCCAGAGCTGGTTTGGCAACATCTATTCGGCTCGGCGCATTGCCCTTTAATGACTGATTAAACTGTTGCCATAGGTTAGCGCCATTCCAGTTGTACTGGCCAGGATCGGCAGAACTGTATAATAATGTATTTAAAGCTTGGAGTTCCTGCTGAAGCTCCTTATTGACGAGTCTGGCTAAGGTGCCCAGGCTAGTAACCGCCTGTTCAGGAAATTGAAGTCTGGCCCAGTCAAGCAGGGCTGTTTTCACCGCTTGTGGGTCGTTATTAGAACAGGCCTGTTTGATATTTTTTGTTGCCTGTTTTAATGAAAGTTCATGTTGTTCATTTGTATTAGATACCCTGGCACCTGGTTTTTTATACCACCAGAATCCAATAGTCGATAACCACCCCGCAGCAAGAAACAGGCTTAGCCAGAACCAGAACCCAGAGGATGAGCTATCAATTAATGAATCCATTGAATGAGTTGTTGTGTCCAGAGTTGACTCGGTACTATTATTCTCCGTATGAGAAACCGGTTGGTTATCTTTCTGAGACGGTATAGTACGATCTGTCTGGGCATGGGGAGAACTTGTCACTACACCAGTGACCTGGATTGTTCTTGCAGGAATTCGGGTCAGTTCTATTTTTGAGCTTTGAGTATTCCACCAGGGGATCTCGATGGCTGGTAAGGTATATTCACCGGCCTGGGTTGGAATATAGGCAATTTTCTCTTCTCGTTGTCCACTTATTCCCTGATCAGTTTTACTATCTTCCAGTTTGGCCTGATCTGGATACTGTTTTAATCCCTGAATTTTAGATGTTCCGAATTCAGGTAACTGGGCTGCAGTTAAGCCTTCAGCAGCCAGGACAAGTGTGCGAGTAATAGGATCGCCGACTTTGAACTCAATACTGTCAGGCCAATATTCGGTGAGTTTTACCGATGTTGAAGGTAACCACGTGCGAGAAGATATATTGCCGGGTACTGGATTAACAGTAATATCTATGGCTTCTGAACTTACTCGACGTGTTACGGAATTACGCCCAAACCGGTTCATGAAACTGTTAGACCGAGTCATAACCTGAGCTTCAACCTCAACGGGTTCAATATGCATGGTTCCAGCCTGTTGAGGGAACAGCGCATAATTTTGTTCAATGACCAGATAGGGCTGGTCATTACGCTGGATCTGATACTGTTTCTGCTCTCCCAGAGGTTCGATCATAGTATCGACTGAAGTGATTTTTAAATCACTGAAACCCAGGCGGGACAGATTAAATGCTGAATATAATTTGATGGTGTAGATAATTTGGCCCTGTACATAAGCATTCTTAGTCGAAACATCAACCTCAACATATAGATTGCTGCTGTTAGTATCTGCTTTGCTGGCTTCATTGACCATAAGCTCATAGGGTGGACTTAAATCGTCGCCAAAATGAATGGTAGGAATCGTGAGTTTACCAGCCCGTTTGGGCATTAAAGTCAGCGTCCAGGTATGCGTTTTACTATAAACGCCATTAACGATGCTTATGTTACTACTATTACCCTGATTTAAAATTTCAAAGTCTGTTGTCAATACAGAGAAATCTGGATCTTTATCAACCGAGCCCTCAGATTTTAGTGTTAACTGAAAGGATTCATTCATGGTGACAGGGTTACGGTCAACATGTGTCGTAATGGTGGCGGCATAACTCTGCATTGATATTAATAGAAGCAGAAAACTAATCAGGCCTTTAATTAAAATCATAACAAAATTACCAGGGCTGTTTTTCATCATTATGTGGCTGTTGTTGATACTGATATTTAAATTTACGCCTTAACAATCCACCGGGATCATCAGGGATTCGACGCAACCATTTTTCTGTTGCCTGTTGTGAAAGTTCCTGTTCAGAGGGTTCAATACTGGACGCCTGCTGTTGTTCAGATTGTTCTTGTGTATTTTCTTTTTCAGGTGCGGCTTCAGTATTTTCGTCCTGCTTCGCTTCCTGTTGATCCTGTTTATGCTCAGATTTTTTCTGATCAGCCGATTCAGGATCCTGTTCTGGTTCGTTCTCTGAATCATTCTGGTTCTGCTGTTGTGTATTTTCAGATTCAGAAGATTGTGAACGATCAGACTCTTGTTCAGAATCATTTTTATCTGAATTATCCTGGTCAGATTTTTGCTGCTGGTTTTGATCAGAACTATCCCCCGGTTTCTGATCCTGATCCTGCTTTGAATCCTGATCCTGGTTATTATTTTTCTGTTGTTGCTTTTGTTTTTCAATTAATTCTTTATTGTATTTTGCATCTTCATGTTGAGGATCTTTTTTCAGGGCCTGTTCATAAGCCTTGAGAGCCTCATCCAACTGGCCCAGTTTAGCCAGAGTATTACCGCGATTATAGTGAGCTTCAGCATTATCAATCGTCTGCAATTGTTCAAGTGCCTGCTCATATTCGCCTGCTTTGTAGTGAGCGGCGGCTTTCCATTCCGAATCATTAAATAGTTTTGCCGCTTCGCCTGCTTGATCCTGTTGCAGTTTTTGTGCAGCGCGTTGGTTATCATTCTGCCAGAGTTGTTGCCACAACTGGTTGGTTTCAAGGGCTTTTGCTGGTTGAGGCAGGTTAAGTCCAACAGCGAATACGACTAGCAGTATTCCACGCCGAAATATAAGTGCAATAAATGGCAGTAGTATAATGAGCAACCAGGGTCCTTCTTCCTGCCACACATCGGCCTTGATTTCTGTTTGTTCGGCTTCACTGGAATCACGCTCAATATCAATGCCATCAAGAATATGTTTGATATCACTGTCATTAGCACTTAAACGACTAAAGCGTCCAGCACTTAGTTTTGCCAGAGTCTGCAATCCGGTGCTATCCAGCCTGGGAATAACTATCTGTCCTTTCTTGTCTTTGAGGAATCCACCTTCCGGCTGGTTAATAGGTGCTCCCTGTTCTGACCCAATCGCAAGAATAGAAATGTGATAACCGGCATTCGTTGTTTTCCTGAAGGCTTCTTTATATTCGGACTCCACGCCATCGGTAATTAATAAAATATGGCCGCTCTGGATGCCGGCATTTGTGAATAACTCTTTAGCCTTAAGCAGTGCCTTATCAACTCGACTACCCTGTGCTGGCATAAGGTAGGTATTTAAACTGGGCACCAGTGAATCAATCGTTTTAGCATCATCGGTAAGTGGGCTAACGGTAAAGGCATCGGCAGCATAGGCAATTAATGCGGTCTGGCCTTCATGACGTTGCTTTAGAATATCTGATATTTTAAAGCGCGCTCGTTCAAGACGAGTTGGTTTAATATCTCCAGCATCCATTGAGCGTGAGAGGTCGAGCACAATGACCAGTGCGGATTGTGGTTTATAAACCGGTTGGGGCAGTTGTTTCCATGCGGGGCCAGCTAACGCAGTAATAATTAATACACCAATAATAAAAAAGATAATAACTGGCCAGTGACTACGCGTATCCGTTTTTCCGATTAGCAGGTGTGGTAGTAAGTTAGGATCGATAACTGTTTCCCAGGAGCGGCTCAATAAACGTCTTCGCCAAAGGAATACAGAAATAACAAGCAGGGGCAAGCAGGCCCAGAGCCAGAATGGGCGAATAAAATGAAACAGTGACCAGCCACTTAAGAAGGTGTCCATCATATTTTAGCCTTTCTTATATATAGAAGCGCTGCCAGTAGAGTAAGTATAAATGCCAGCCCTAAAGGCCAGTAATAGAGGGACAGTACTGGACGAAAGCTATGTTGCTCCTGTTCGGTGGGTTCCAGTTCATCGAGCAATTGATAAATCTTTTTAAGTTCCTCGGTATCCCGAGCACGGAAATAACGTCCGCCGGTGGTATCCGCAATGGCACGTAATGTTTTTTCATCCAGTTCGGCCGAAGGATTAATACGTTGAGAACCAAAAATAGAACGACGTATTATTTCATCTGCCCCAATACCAATGGAATAGATTTTCAGTCCCTGTTCTGCAGCCAGTTCGGCGGCTTTTAGTGGTTCTACTTCGCCTGCCGTATTCTGGCCATCCGTTAACAGGATTAATACTCGACTGTCTTTATCTTTGTCCTGCAAACGTTTAATAGCCAGACCAATGGCATCACCAATTGCTGTGGAGTCACCGGCAATACCAATCATGGCTTCACGTAATAAAGTTTGTACTGTAATCAGATCAAAGGTTAACGGTGTTTGTAGATAGGCCTGTTCACCAAACAGTATCAGGCCCAGACGATCGCCCTTGCGTTGCTGGATAAAATCATCAACAACATATTTGGTCGCATAGAGACGATTAACCTGATGATTTTTAATTTCAAAATCTTCAATTCGCATACTGCCGGACAGATCTACCGCCAGCATCAGATCTCGACCACTTGCCGGAATTTCAATGGGTTCACCTAACCATTGTGGTCTGGCGCTGGCAATGACCAGACAACACCAGATAAAGCTAGCAAGAAAAATCAGGCTGAGTCGTTTCTGGTTGCCAGCTTTTCCCGTTGTTGATCCTGTCCGGAACGGTTCAATAAAAGGAACATATAAAGCCGCATCCTGTACGGTTGTAGTAGCGGGTAACAGGAACCGAATCAAAAATGGAAATGCCAGTAATGTTAAAGCCCAGGGCCAGGCAAGCTGTATCATGTCTGCCGCCCCTGGTGATGGACAGCTTCTTTCGGCAGGTGCTGAAACCAGCTCTCACAGGCTAAAAGTAAGTTCTCTATATTCAACTCAGTTTTAGGTGCATAGGGAGCCAGGGTTAATGTTTGCTGTAAGTCGGTCGAAAAGTAATTTTCAGTTGTCAGTGTATTCAGATGTTGCAGCCACTGTTCACCGGTGAGACTGGCTGCATTCTGGCGAGAGTTATAGCTCATCGCAACACGACGGAGTAATACGGAAAGCTCTCGCAGCAGACGATGTGAGTCCTGATGTTGCTGATAACGTTCTTTTATTTCTGAAAATTCATTTTGTGCGAGTTTATTCAATGGTTTGTGTTTTAACCAGCGTATAAAGCGGGGGATAAGTAGCACTAACAGGATTACTGCAATCAGGATCAACCACCATCCTATTGCTGGTGGCCACCAGGATACAGGGTCAGGTAAATGGATATCGCGTAATGGCAATTCGTTCATCGGTATGGGAATTATATTCTACGGTATAGTCCAAGACCGCGACGCAGTACTTCATGAACATCATCGTGGGTGGAAATATTCAGGAAATAAACGCCGAGTTTAATGCACAGTTGTTTCAGCTGTTCCTGATGTTGTTCAAAACGTTGCTGGTATTCCTGGCGAAAGTGAGAGTTTGATGTATCGAGTTTTACTTCGTTGTTTCCATTGCTGACTCGATAAAGGCCTGCAGGTGGTAATATGGATTCCAGTGGATCAGAAATAAATAACAGCACAACATCATTATGTCGTGCCAGTTGCATCAGGTTAGACTGGAATGCCTCATAGTGAGAGGGTGTTGTCATGTTACGAAAGTCACTGATCAGAAAAATCAGGCTGCCGGGTTTAGTTACTCGGCGTAAACGCGTCAGGGCCAGGTGGCCACTGTTGTCATCAACATCAGCCTGACGATATTGTTCCCAGGCCGGATGCTCTGCCAGTTTATTAATAAAGTGTAAGGTCGCGGCTCGCCCACGTTGTGGTCGTAACTCGTGATGTGAATTTTCAGAAAAAATCAGCCCACCCAGTCGATCGCCATGTTGTGCTGTACTCCAGGCTAACAGGGCAGCAAGGCGAGAAGCCACAACCGACTTGAAAGCACCCTGTGTTGCAAAGAACATAGGCTTACGAAAGTCTACCCATAGCAATACTGGACGTTCACGTTCTTCTTTATAGAGTTTGGTATGAGCCTTGCCGGTTCGTGCAGTGACGCGCCAGTCGATACTGCGAATATCATCCCCTGGTTGATAAGGGCGGACTTCATCAAAGATCATCCCACGACCTTTAAAGGCTGACTGGTACTGGCCACTGAGCTGGGCACGGATATGGTTGGAATTCAGCGGTATGCTTTGCGCATCACGGTGCAGGGCAATAAGACTGGATGCTTTTACCCTGACAATATCGTCAGCAATGGATTTTATCTGCACAGGAGAAGACATAGACAGGTTGATATTGTTTTATGGTACGGCGATACGACTGATGAGTTCATCAATGAAACGATCTGGACTGATGCCTTCAGCTTCGGCTTCAAAGCTCAGGATAATTCGATGGCGTAATACATCATGGGCCATAGCCTGAATATCTTCTGGTGCCACAAAATCTCGACCAGCCAGCCAGGCGTGAGCACGGGCGCAGCGATCTAATGCAATGGATGCGCGAGGGCTGGCTCCATATTGAATCCATTGGGCCAGATCATCACCGTAGGTTGCAGGATTACGTGTCGCCAGAACCAGTTGAAGAAGATAGTCTTCCAGATTTTCACCCATGAAGATATCCAGCACTTCTTTGCGGGCGGCAAACAGTTCAGCCTGTTTAATCGGTGTTTCTGGTTTCTGTATTTCAGTGCTGTTGTTTCGGGCTTCACTACGGGCCAGTTGCAGAATATCTTTTTCGGTATGTTCATCGGGATAGTCGATAAAGACATGTAACAGAAAACGATCCAGTTGAGCTTCCGGTAATGGATAAGTGCCTTCCTGCTCGATGGGATTCTGTGTGGCCATGACCAGGAATAATTCGGGTAGAGGGTAGGTCACGGAGCCAACGGTAATCTGGCGTTCGGCCATGGCTTCCAGTAAGGCAGATTGTACTTTGGCCGGGGCGCGGTTGATCTCATCGGCCAGGATCAGGTTGTGAAACAGTGGCCCTTGCTGGAATTTAAAGGAGCCATCCTGAGGCCGGTAGATTTCCGTACCGGTTAAATCGGCTGGTAGCAGATCCGGGGTAAACTGGACTCGATGAAAATCACCTTCAATGCCTTCGCTGAGTACCTTGATGGCCCGGGTCTTGGCCAGCCCGGGGGCGCCTTCCACCAGCATGTGTCCGTCGGCAAGGAGAGCAATGAGCAAACTGTCGATGAGTTTTTCCTGCCCCAGAATATGCTGGCTAACATAAGATTTTAACTGTTGAATCGCCTGTTGTTGTGACAATGTTGCTACCCCTGAAATACAGCCTGATTGTAATTTTCGATTATTATCCGCCAATTTGACGAAAAAAGTTCTCTATAGAGACCGTTATTTTAAAAAAAAGTTTTTATTTGTCCAAATTTAAAAGCTGAAGAGGAGAAGCGTTAAACTTTGAGCAACAGACGATCCAGTAAACGAGTTGAAAGAATGCGGCGCAGGTAGCCAAATAAATAGGTAGGGAAGGTGATGTAATAGCGGGGTTTGGGTTTTTTGCTTTCCAGTGCGTGAATGACTTTTTTTAGTACGGCTTCAGGTGGCAAAGTGAACGGTACGGCTGGGCCAACTTTTTCCAGACGATCGATGGTTTTTTTATATAAGTCTTTATGCGGACTGTTTTCGATATCGATGTTCCTTTTTAAATATTTTAATGAATTGGCTCGGAAACGGCTTTCAATGGGGCCTGATTCAAACAGAGAAATATGGATATTGGTACCGTCGAGTTCAAGACGCAGGGTATCGCTGAGTCCTTCAATGGCATATTTGCTCGCGTTATAGGCGCCACGAAAGGTCAGTGCAACTAATCCAAGAACGGAACTGTGTTGCAGAATACGACCATAGCCCTGTTGTCGCATTACCGGTAATACCTGGTTTGTCAGTTCGTGCCAGCCAAAAAAATTGCTTTCAAACTGGGCGCGCATGACATCACGACTAATATCTTCAAGTGCACCAGCCTGTCCATAAGCACCATTATTGAACAAGGCATAAAGTGTACCGCCAGTACGGTTCAGGACTTCGGCAACCGCCGCCTTTATTGACGAACTGTCATCCAGGTCCAGTTGCAGGCTTTCCAGCCCCTGCTGCCTGAGCTTCTCAACATCTTCGGGGTTTCGTGCGCTGGCAAAAACTCGGTAACCCCGTTGTTGTAATCCCAGGGCAACACATAAACCAACACCACTTGAACAACCGGTGATTAAAATACTTTTATGGCTTTTTTTATTTGAGTTGGAACCAGGAGATTCGGTCATCTAAAACGTTCAGTAAATTGAGTCTGTATTTTTTCGATTTTATCAAGACTGTTACATAATGCATCGACACAGTCAGGATCCAGTTTTTCTATAATGGCTAAATTTTTTAATGTATCCAGCGCATCAGCATTTGACCAGGCACTTTTATATGGTCGGTTACTGGTCAGGGCATCAAAGATATCAGCCACTGCAATTATACGGGCTTCAATCGGAATGTCATCTCCTTTAAGCCCTGAATATATAGTCCAGTTTTTCTTTTATGGTGAGATTCTGGTTGAGTTTTTCCAGTGCGTTTTGGTGAAAAGTCATATTCATTACCATTAGTATCAGGTTAGAAGTACGGCAATGATCCCACTAAAAAATATGCCATCAAAAGTACCGGCTCCACCAATGGATGCGAAAGGGGTGCTGAGTTGCTTTATGTCTTTTAAACGTAGCAGATCAGCACCTATCAGGACACCTAAAGTCCCACTAATATAGGCCAAAGGCGATGCCTGTTCGGGTGAAATAAATAGTGACATAAAAGCGGCTGTTAAAGGTGCGATCAGGATAGGCATCCCTATTCCCAATCCGGGTATCGGTTGACTGAAAATATAACTGACAAAACTGACTGCACTAATCGCTGTCAGTACATCTAGTAATGACAGGTTACTGATCATGACAAGATAAAGTGAAAAGGTCATTGGAATGAGTGCGCCACCCACATTGATAGCAATAATCGTTTTGTTATGAAAGGGCAGGGATTTACCAGGTATCCAGGGTGGAACGGGCGGAAGTTCATTTAAAGGTTGTTTGGAATGCTTCAGCGTAAATAAAGGCAGGTTAATAGTGCTACCAATCAATGTGCCAAGAAATAACATGGCAGCAGAATTAGGTGACAGTCCAAGCTTGTCCAGAACAATACTGAGAATACCAACCTGTATAAAGACATAAAGAAAGACAAGTAGAAAGAAGAAGAATAATAAATGCAGGATGGAAAATGAGCCGCGCATTATTCAGCAATTAATCGTTGTAGTTCTTTTGCAATTAAAGGGGACAGACTTGTGACATTACTCGTATGAGGAATACTGTCACTGCTCCATATTTTCTCTATGCCGGCTTTACTAAGCAATGGTAAAGCTTCCGGTGCAAATAGAGCATGGGTCACCAGGCAATGAACGGTTTTGGCTCCAGCCTCTAATACCTGCTTACTTGCTGTAGCCGTGGTATGTCCACTACTGACCACATCATCAACAATGACGACAGTACGTTGAGTAAAGTCTGTATCGGGTAATTGAATACTGACATTGCAATCACCAAAACGTTGTTTCTCTGCAATAGTAAAATCAAAGCCACCAATTTTGGCTATCTGACGGACCCATTGTTTAGACTCAAGGTCTGGTCCCAGTAATAAAGGTTCAATATTCTGTTGTAATAAGAACTCGCCCAGCACCTGGGTAGCACTTAGGTTAATCGCATTCTGTATTGGGATGGCGGCCTGTAAGGTGTTGATGCGGTGTAAATGGGCATCAACTGTAATGACATTATCAAAGTGTTGTGCAAGAAATTGTCCGATAATTTGCTGACTAATAATTTCACCAGGTGAAAAAGCTTTATCCTGTCGCATATAACATAAATAAGGTGCAACCAGTGTTAGTTGTTGGGCACCGGCTTCCCTGGCAGCGGTGCTGGCGAGCATAAGCTCAATAAGTTTTGGATTGGGATGATCCAGGCTGCGATGAAAAATTACATGGGCAGGTAATCTTTCAGGTAACGTAAGTTTGCTCTCACCATCCGGGAAGTGATGTATCTTAATTTCCAGACAGGGGACATGTAGTTGTGCGGCCAGTTGCTGTGATTGTATTTTGTATTCAGGGAAACTCAGTACAACTGTATCGGATAATGTTTGTATAAAGGACATAATTAAACTTCCATATAGCTTTGTGTCACTTCATCCGCTTTACCGATGCGATAACCGGATTCTTCAGCGGCCTTACTTTTTGCAAAGCTAAAATCGGCGGGGAATTCGGCATGAATACGATATAGAGGGTCACCTTTTTCTACCGGTTCTCCCAGTTTTTTTAACAGGTCAACGCCAGACTGTTTATCCAGTGGGGCACCGGCCAGGCGAGCAATACGAGCCAGTTGTAAATTATTAATCGATGTAACGATACCTGAATGATCGGCATAAATTTCTTTGGTTAAAGGTGCACCTTTCATGACTTCAGAGACCTTACCCTGAGCCTGAATAATGTCCTGCATTTTTTTAAGTGCCCGGCCATCTTCGAGGATATCCCGGGCGATACCATAGCCCTGCCCACCACGTACATCCGGATCAAACTCGAGGATGCGTCCAGCCAGACGCAGGGATTTTTGTCGTAGATCGCTCGGGGCATCGGGGTGGTTTTCCAGTACCTGCATAACATCTCGGGCTTCCAGCGCCGGGCCAATGCCACGACCAACCGGTTGGCTACCATCACTGATCACAACTTCAAGATGGATACCAAGGCGATCACCGATGTACTCGAATAGTTTGCGCAAGCGCAGAGCCTGATTCATGTGCCGCACTTTTGCAGTAGGTCCAACCGGAATATCCAGCAACAGATGGGTTGCTCCCGCTGCAATTTTTTTTGAAAGAATGGAGGCAATCATCTGACCTTCTGAATCGATACCCAGAGGTCGTTCAACTGAAATCAGGATGTCATCAGCCGGAGCCAGATGGGCGCGACCTCCCCATGCCAGACAGGCGTGAGTTTGACTAACTACCTGATGCATTTGAGTTGGACTCAGGTTGACCTCGGCCAGTACGGACATGGTATCGGCCGTACCGGCAGGGGAAGTGATAGCACGGCTGGAAGTTTTGGGCATGAGCAGACCATGGGCGGCAACTATCGGGACAATCAACATGGTGGTACGGTTGCCAGGAATACCACCAATGCAATGTTTGTCTGCGACTAGGGTATCATCCCAGTGGATTTGTTCTCCGCTTTCGATCATGGCCCTGGTTAAATAAAGAATTTCTTCTCGATCCATCCCACTCTGGACACTGGCCACGAGGAAGGCCGCCATTTCCATTTTGGAGTAACGGTTTTCAGTAATATCACGGGTAATATTTCTAAAATCTTTTAAGGTTAGCCGGCTGCCATCTATTTTTCGACGCACCGCATCCATAGAGGCCGGAGGTTCGGTATGGGCAACAAAGGTCAGACTGCCTTCGGCCAGGCCCAGCTGGGTGAAGGCCTGCTCCGTTAACCCCAGTTCATCTTCACAGACGATAGTCTCATCATCGACAACATTTAAAACGGCAAAAATACGTTTTCCTTCAGCATTGATTTCAATTTTGCTCAGGGCCTGAAACCCTTCGGCCCGGTACAGCGCACAATTGCGGTGAAGGTAGGCTACGTTTTCATGATAGGTATCAATGCCAACACGCCGTAATTTTAACGGGGCTTTCTGGTTTGAATTGCTGCTGGGCATTGTCAAATTTCCAGTTATTGTTGTGACGGGTGATAAATATTTTAGCCACGGGGAGTATTAGACTAATGGTACTTACATGTATCTGTGACTATACTTTAAATATAGCTCAACTATCTGATATTTCAGAAATTTATTATGGATGACTACTATGACAATGCCAACTGATAATGAACTTGAACGGGCTTTGAAAACAGCCGGAGCCATGCGTGAAACGGGAACCGATCCCAATTTTATCGCCAAGTCTTTATTAAGTTGCCATTATCAGCAGGGTTTTTTGCTGGAAGTATTACGTTGTGCGGAAGTGTATTTACACAGTGGTCTTTCGGAGCAGGAGCATCGGCGTCTGGTGCTGGCAATTGAACACGCCCGTAAGGAATTATTGCGCAATGCAAAAGAAGACGAACCAACATTAGGCATCTAAGTTGTTGAATCTAGTGTAGCTGAGCACGATTTTTCTCCTGGCCTTGGATTTATTATTTCTGAGCACTATATAAGGAAGACGGTTTTTGGCGGTTAGTGCACAAACCTTATATAATCGTGACTTCCGTTTTTCGGAGATTTTTTCAGATTAGTATTTTGCAGGATTTTGAAGAGTATTAGTTATGCCGATTTATGAATATGAATGTAAAGCCTGTGGCCATGCGCTTGAAGCACTTCAGAAAATAAGTGATGAACCCCTGATGGATTGCCCTAAATGTTATGAGCAGGAGCTGAAAAAACTGGTTTCCGCATCCGCTTTCAGACTCAAAGGCGGTGGCTGGTACGAGACAGATTTTAAGACCGGCAGTAAGAAAAACCTGGTCGGAAGTCCAGATTCCAGCAGTAGTGGCTCAAAAGCCTCCAGCGATAAGTAAGTTCCCCCATTTTTCTTGTCAGCAAAACACGAACTAAATCGTGTTTTGGCTTGCACCGGGCGTTAGCACGCCTTAACATTCCCGCTTTTGTTTTATTCAGTTAAAAGGTTTAAGCATGCGTAGCCATTATTGCGGCGGGGTTAATGAGAGTCATATCGATCAGGAAGTCACGGTTTGTGGATGGGTCCACCGTCGACGGGATCATGGCGGGGTAATATTTATCGATCTTCGTGACCGCGAGGGCCTGCTTCAGGTCGTTTACGACCCCGATATTCCTGATGTATTTAAGACCGCCGAAGGCGTACGTAGCGAGTATGTTCTGAAAGTGACCGGTAAGGTCCGTCATCGTCCCGAGGGTACAACAAATCCAAATATGCTGACCGGCAAAGTGGAAGTTCTGGGACACAAACTCGAAATTCTGAATAAATCTGAAACACCGCCATTCCATCTTGATGAAGAGGATGTTTCGGAAGAACATCGCCTGCGTTATCGCTATATTGACCTGCGTCGTCCAGAAATGCTGCAACGTTTACAGCTGCGCTCAAAGGTGACCATGGCCCTGCGTGGTTTCCTCGATCAGAATGGTTTCATGGATGTTGAAACCCCGATGCTGACCAAAGCGACACCGGAAGGCGCGCGTGATTATCTGGTACCAAGTCGTACCCATGAAGGTTCCTTTTTTGCTTTGCCTCAGTCTCCACAGCTTTTCAAACAGTTGCTGATGGTGGCAGGCCTGGATCGTTATTATCAGATTGTTCGTTGTTTCCGAGATGAAGATCTACGTGCAGATCGTCAGCCTGAATTTACCCAGCTGGATATCGAAACCTCATTCCTCGATGAAGATCAGATTATGGGTATGATGGAAAATATGATCCGGGACTTATTTGCTCATGTGCTGGAAATTCCACTGCATGATCCTTTCCCTCGTATGAGTTATGCCGAAGCCATGGACCGATATGGTTCAGACAAACCTGATCTACGTATTTCGCTGGAACTGGTCGATGTGGGTGATCTGATGCAGGACGTGGAATTCAAGGTATTCAGTGGTCCGGCCAGGAATCCAAAAGGCCGTGTGGCCGCACTCTGTATTCCTAACGGCAGTGAACTGAGCCGTAAAGAAATTGATGAATACACCAAATATGTCGGAATTTATGGTGCCAGGGGTCTGGCTTACATCAAGGTCAATGAACTAGCCAAAGGCCGCGATGGTTTGCAGTCACCTATCCTGAAGTTCCTGCCGGATGAGGTTGTTGATGCGATCATGAAGCGAACAGCGGCGAAAGACGGCGATCTGGTCTTTTTTGGTGCGGATAGTGCTCGTATTGTGAATGAAGCCCTGGGTAATCTGCGTGTGAAAATTGGTCATGATCGTGGCCTGGTGGAGCATGGCTGGAAACCACTTTGGGTGGTTGATTTCCCCATGTTTGAGGAAGATGAAAAGAGTGGTCGATGGACGGCATTACATCATCCCTTTACTGCGCCAAAATGTGAGAGTCCTGAAGAATTACAGGCAAATCCCGGTGAAATGCTTTCCCGTGCCTACGATCTGGTACTGAACGGCACCGAAGTCGGTGGCGGCTCGGTGCGTATTCAT
>JAPHRJ010000119.1 GCA_026196045.1 Gammaproteobacteria bacterium | reverse complement strand
AATACGTTATTATGTTATACCTTTTTGATAATTCCATACACCACACCCGTACACAATACGGAAAGGAGGAGTAATGAGGCATAAACAATATTACAGAGTTGGCTGCATGATTCTAGGCAGTCTACTTTATGGTAGTGCCATGGCCGCTGCACCATCAGCATCTATGCTTGCAAACACCTGTGCAGGTTGTCACGGCACAAATGGTTCGAGTATGGGCCCCGCAAGTCCAACCATTGCAGGAATTTCTAAAGATTTCTTTATTGAAACAATGGAGGCTTACAAAGCTGGTGAACGTGTTTCTACTATTATGTCACGCATTGCCAAAGGCTATACAGAAGAAGAAATCAAACGCATGGCTGGTTTCTTCTCCCAACAGAAATTTGTGCGCCAGCCACAGGAACATGATGCCCAAAAAGCCAAACTTGGCAAAAAACTTCACAAGAAATACTGTGAAAAATGTCATGAGGATGGAGGTTCATCATCTAAAGATGATGCTGGTATCCTGGCTGGACAGTGGGATAAGTACCTCCGTTACTCAATGGAAGACTTTACCAGCGGTGACCGTGAAATGCAGAAAAAGATGAAGAAAAAAGTCGAGTCTCTGCAAAAAGATCACGGTGACAAAGGTATGGACGCACTCATCCACTACTACACCAGCCAGAAATAAGGGAGGTTATTAGCATGTCTAAAATCACAAGACGTAATTTTGTAACGCTTGCTGGTGGCACACTTGCCGCTTCTGCAATGGGTTTCCCAATGGTCAGTTTTGGTGCCAGCAAACATGTTGTTATTGTTGGTGGCGGTATTGGCGGTTCAACAGCAGCCAAATATATTCGCATGGCTGACTCTTCAGTTAAAGTCACCGTAATCGAAGCCAACAAACACTACCATACCTGCTTTATGAGTAATGAAGTTATCGGTGGTAACCGTGACCTGGACTCTATCAAGTTCGGTTATGGAGGTTTACGTGGCCATGGTGTTGATGTTATCCATGATCTGGTAACAGACATCGATCCAGTCAGTAAGAAAGTAATGACCAAAGGCGGTAAAACACTTTCTTATGATGCCTGTATCGTTTCACCTGGGATTAGCTTCAAGTGGGATAATATCGAAGGCTATGATGAAGCGACTTCACATAAAATTCCTCATGCCTGGAAAGCCGGACCACAAACAGCACTACTGCGTGATCAGGTCAAAGCAATGAAAAATGGTGGCACCGTCATTATTGCTGCACCACCTAATCCTTTCCGTTGCCCACCAGGACCATACGAGCGTGCCAGCCAAATTGCCTGGTATCTGAAAAAACATAAGCCAAAATCCAAGATTCTTATCCTGGATCAGAAGCCTAAGTTCTCCAAGATGGGTCTGTTCACAGCGGGTTGGGAACGCAACTATGGCTATAACTCAGACAACAGCATGATCGAATGGGTCAGTGGCGAATCTGGCGGTAAAGTCACTCGCGTGAATGCCGGTAGCATGACGGCTTCCAGTGATGTTGGTGACTTTAAAGGTGATGTAATGAATGTCATCCCAGCTCAAAAAGCGGGTGCTATTGCCTTCAAAGCGGATCTGGTAGATGACAAGGGCTGGTGTCCTGTCAATCAGCACACTTTTGAATCTACCAAACATAAAGATATTTATGTTGTGGGCGATGCTTCTGTTGCTTCTCCATTGCCGAAATCTGGCTATGCCGCTAATTCAGAAGCCAAAGTTTGTGCCGCGGCAATTGTTGCCAAGTTAAACGGTAAAGGCGCACCAGGTATCTCATTAGTTAATACCTGTTACAGTATCATCACACCTGATGAAGGTATTTCTGTTGCGATGGTATATAGACTGGGTGAAGACGGTAAGATCATGAAGGTCAAAGGCTCTGGTGGTTTAACGCCAGGTGATGCCTCTCCAGGAACGCTTAAACGTGAAGTTGCGTATGCTCATTCCTGGTTCAAGAACATCACTCATGATGTGTTTGGTTAATTAGCATTTCGCCATGCTGTAAACCAGAAGGGCCCTGTACGCAGGGCCCTTTTTTATTTCATTAACAACATAGTATTAGTTTAGATAAATTACTTCTTGTCAGGATTTATCCGATCAACATTACGGAATCCCTGCGGTAACTTGGAACCACGCTGAGCACGTTCACCTTCATATTTTTCCATTTCAGCATTTTTTAACACCTTATGCCGTTTACCGGAATGAATCACCATATCATCATCCTGATCAATCACCGTAACAGCGGTTACATATTCATCCCGAGTCTTCAGCTTGGCGGCAGGGATATTAATAATTTTTACACCCTTGCCTTTTGGCAGTATGGGTAGTTCCTCAATATGATGAATTAAGAGATTGCCGGTATTCGTCACGGCTGCAACCCAATGGGTTTCCATGTCGGTAACTGGAATCGGGGGTAATACCTTCGCACCTTCAGGAACTTTTAGTGTCGCCTTGCCTTTTTTATTCTTGGTAATCATATCCTCCAGCTTGATGATACAACCATAACCAAAGTCTGTTGCTAACAGGAACAACTGGGATGGATCACCGGCCATGACACCGCAGAATCGTGAACCACTGGGCGGAGTTAAACGACCCGTCAGCGGTTCCCCCTGTCCTCGTGCCGAAGGCAGAGTATGTGCAGGTAAAGAATAAGTACGTCCAGTGGAATCAATAAAGAGAGCTAATTGATTAGTTTTACCAAGGGCACTATCCAGATAACTATCACCGGATTTATAGTTCAATTCAGTCGGATCAACCTCATGACCTTTCGCGGCACGAACCCAACCTTTGTCTGACACAATGATAGTAACCGGATCGGCACTGATCAGTTCTGTTTCCCTCATGGCCTGGGCAGCAGAGCGTTCAATAATAGGCGAACGACGATCATCACCATATTCCTCAATAATGGCTTCCAGTTCTTTTTTAATTAATGTTTTCAAACGTTGCCTGGAAGACAATAATTTTTCTAGCGCATCACGTTCTTCTGCCAGTTCTTTTTGCTCAGTCTTGATGGCCATTTCTTCAAGTTTGGCCAGATGGCGTAATTTTAATTCAAGGATAGCTTCAGCCTGTTCATCACTGAGCTTGAATTTTTTCATTAATACCGGTTTAGGCTTATCATTCTCACGAATGATCTTAATGATCTCATCGATATTCAAAAATGCAATTAATAAACCATCAAGAATATGCAGGCGTTTAGATACTTTATCCAGGCGGAATTGCAAACGGCGAGTTACGGTTTCAATGCGATACTGTAACCACTCAGACAATATATCCCGAAGATTGCGTACACCTGGACGTCCATTCAGGCCAATCATATTCATATTGACCCGGTAACTACGTTCCAGATCAGTTGTCGCAAACAGGTGTGTCATCAATTCATCAACATCAATCCGGTTCGAACGAGGCACAATGACTAATCGAGTAGGATGTTCATGATCTGACTCATCACGAATATCCACGACCATAGGTAGTTTCCTGGCATTCATTTGTGCCGCGATCTGTTCCAGAATCTTTGCTGGCGAAGCCTGATGTGGTAAGGCAGTAATAATGATATCGCTATGTTCACGTTCATAAACGGCACGCATACGCAGACTGCCATTTCCTTTTTCATAGATCTGGCGTAAATCAGCTTGTGAAGTAATGATCTCCGCGTCAGTGGGATAATCCGGTCCAGGAATGAACCTGGTTAGATCCGCTATTGTCGCTTTTGGGTTTTGTAATAAATGTATACAGGCAGTGACGACTTCTCTTAAATTATGTGGTGGGATGTCGGTGGTCATACCCACTGCAATGCCCGTTATCCCATTTAATAATACATGAGGAACACGTGCTGGCAGGGTTACAGGTTCATTCAAAGAGCCATCAAAATTAGGTTGCCACTCAACCGTTCCATGTCCCAGTTCTGACAACAAAAGATCTGCAATAACTGATAAGCGAGACTCGGTATAACGCATGGCGGCAAAGGACTTGGGATCATCCGGAGAACCCCAGTTACCCTGACCCTGTAATAAGGGGTAGCGATAGGAAAAAGGCTGCGCCATTAATACCATGGCTTCATAACAGGCCGAATCACCATGCGGGTGAAACTTGCCTAACACGTCACCAACAGTACGGGCTGATTTTTTAAACTTGGCCGAGGCTTTTAAACCCAGCTCTGACATTGCGTAAATAATGCGGCGTTGTACCGGCTTCAGTCCATCACCAATATGAGGCAAAGCACGATCAAGAATGACATACATGGAATAATCCAGGTATGACTTCTCGGTAAACTCTTTT
>JAPHRJ010000145.1 GCA_026196045.1 Gammaproteobacteria bacterium | reverse complement strand
GTTGTTTCCAAAGTTTTTCCCACACGTTCACATACGGTTGCGGCACAGGGTGGTATTAATGCGGCTTTAGCCAATGTCCTGCCGGACAACTGGCACTGGCATATGTATGACACCATCAAGGGCAGTGATTATCTCGGTGATCAGGATGCCATTGAATATATGTGTCGAGCGGCTTCCAAACTGGTCATCGAACTGGAACATGCGGGTGTTCCCTTTAGCCGTTTAGATAATGGCAAGATCTATCAACGTCCTTTTGGAGGACAGAGCCAAAACTTTGGTGGTGAGCAGGCAGCACGAACCTGTGCAGCAGCGGATCGAACTGGTCATGTATTGTTGCACACGCTTTATCAACAGAATATTCAGGCCAAGACTCATTTCTTTGATGAATACTTTGCCATTGATTTAATTCGTGATGATGACGGTTTTATTATTGGTGCACTGGTACTGGATATAGAAAGTGGTGAGCCTTTATTAATTGAAGCTAAGACAACCTTGCTTGCTACCGGTGGTGCCGGTCAGTTGTTCCGTACTAATACTAATGCACGTATTAATACCGGCGACGGATTAGCCATGGCCTTACGTGCAGGTATTCCGTTACAGGATATGGAGTTCTTCCAGTTCCATCCCACCGGTATTGCCGGACGTGGCATGTTGATTACGGAAGGGGCACGTGGTGAAGGCGGTTATCTCATCAATAAAGATGGTGAGCGCTTCATGGAACGTTATGCGCCTCATGCCAAAGATCTGGCCAGTCGTGATGTGGTGAGCCGTGCGATTTCGACAGAAGTGCGTGAAGGTCGCGGTTGTGGACCTGATGGCGATCATGTGCTGTTAAAACTGGATCATTTAGGTAAGGATGTACTGGATAAACGTCTACCGGGCATTTGTGAAACGTCTCGTACCTTCCTGCACATTGAACCATCGGAAGAACCCATCCCGGTCTTCCCAACCGCACACTATACGATGGGTGGTATTCCAACTAATCGTTATGGTCAGGTGGTCGTACCGGTAGAGCAGGGTGAAGAATGTATACCGGGTTTATATGCAGCCGGGGAATGTGCCTGTGTTTCTGTTCATGGTGCGAATCGATTAGGTGGGAACTCGTTACTGGATATCGTAGTCTTCGGTCGTGCCGCAGGTAATGACATTATTAAATATCTGAAAGAAAACCGTTTCCATCGTAAAGTAAATCAGGATAGCGTGGATCAGGCCATGCAGCACCTGCAACGCTGGGATCAAAAAGGTGAAGGTGAATCGGTCAGTAGTATCCGAGAAGATTTGCAGGCGGTAATGGAAAAATACTGCGGCGTCTTCCGTACCGAAGACGTTTTGCAGGAAGGTCTGGATAAAGTCCTTGAAATTGAAAAACGTATGAAAGATGTACGTCTAAAAGATCATAGTAAGATTTTTAATACGGCACGCATTGAGGCTATGGAAGTGGAGAACCTGCTGGATATTGCTATTGCGACAGTGAGTTCAGCACTGGCACGACAGGAAAGCCGTGGAGCACATTCACGTATTGATTACCCTGACAGGGATGATCAACACTGGTTGAAACATACTTTGTATTATAAAGAAGATCGTCGACTGGACTTTAAGCCAGTAACGTTAAAACCGATTTCTGTTGAAACTTTCCAGCCCAAAGAACGGGTTTACTAAGTTATGGACTTCAATAAACAAAAATCTAACGCAAAGACGCTACGGAGCAGAGGATGCAACGTTTTTATATGAATAATGATTTTTCTTTACGTTCTCTTCGCCGTAGCATCTTTGCGTTGAAAATTTATACGGTTAGATTAGCATTATGAAATTTTTGATTTATCGCTACGATCCTGAATCTGAAAACAAGCCACATATGCAGGAATATGAGCTTGAAGCTAAACCGGGCATGATGTTGCGCGATGCTTTGTTACAACTTAAGGCGGAGGATGAAACGCTGGCTTTTCGACAGTCCTGTGGTGAAGGGGTCTGTGGTTCAGATGCATTGAATATCAATGGTACTAATGGTCTGGGTTGTTTAACGCCGATTGCCTCTTTAAAAGAACCCATTGAAGTCCGACCTGTACCAGGCATGCCAGTCATTCGTGATCTGGTTGTCGATATGGATCAGTTTTTTAAACACTACCGTGCTGTTAAACCGTATTTAATTGTTAAAGATCCTGAACCCGAAGTAGAGTACCTGCAATCACCAGAAGAGCGGGATAAACTTGATGGTCTGTATGAATGTATTCTCTGTGGCTGTTGCTCAACGTCCTGTCCATCCTTCTGGTGGAACCCGGACAAGTTTCGTGGCCCGGCGGCTTTGTTGCAGTCTTATCGTTTCCTGGCTGACAGTCGTGATCAAGCTACAGAAGAACGACTGGAAGATCTGGATGGACCGTACCGTATGTTCCGCTGTCACACCATTATGAATTGCGTCAATGTCTGTCCAAAGAACTTGAATCCAACGGCCGCCATTAACAATATCAAAAAGATGATGGTTAAGGATCTGCTTTAAAACAACTGTTTCATTTATTTGTACTCTACGTTCGTCCTGAGCTTGTCGAAGGATGAATGGCTTATTTTTAGTTGTTTTATTATATGTTCATGGTTCGACAAGCTCACCACGAACGGTATTTATTTAGGGACAGTTTTTCTAGACTGGTGTTATGGAATAGATGTAATGTTCGAAGAAAATACACAATATAATTTGAATATTGATAAGGAACTGGCGCGATTAAAGTGGCAATGCCGTCGTGGTATGCTGGAACTGGATGCGATGTTACAGTCCTATCTGGATAAACGTTATTCAAACGCAGATAAAAAGGAAAAAGCTGCGTTTGAAGTGTTGTTAAATTATCCAGATCAGGACTTACTGGAAATGTTAATGGAACGCAATCTTCCAACTGATAAGGATATCACCCATGTCATCACACAAATACGTGAAGCCGCTGGTCCTTGAACCAGGCAATTCAAAGCAACTCTTTTTTCTACTCCTGCTAATTCATGCCCTGGCAATAGTTGCCATGCTGATGCCTATGCAGCTTCCTGTGACAGGTAAAGCGGCCATTATATTTCTAATTCTGCTTAGTGCCCGGTCTGCAATTTATAAAAAAAATTATATGGAAATTAAACAGGCAATATGGAAATTTGATAATACATTTGATATTGAATTGATTACGAGTGAACAAACAGAGTGTAAATTATCGTCAGGCACGTTAGTTACAGAGTGGTTGGTAATTTTACATTTGCATTGTACGGACGATAAAAAACGATACTGGGTGATCGTCAGGGATATGCTGGATGATGAGACATATCGAAAGTTGTGTGTCAGATTAAGACAGTTTCATTTTACTGACATCTAGCATGTAGCTTTATTTGTAGTGTATTAATGGGTTTATACGGTTCAGGAATGTAAATAGATTAAATCTGTGTGATGGGGCTCACACATAGGTGAGAATTTTTTTACTATTACTCCATGCGATCCGACTTTATAGATGTAAGAGCACAGTTTAATTCTAAACCATAATCAACCATAATCGTCAGTGTGCTCAAAGAAGGAGACCATGATTGATCAAATTATAAGTGCGGTTCAAATATTTAGCGCAATAATCCTGCTGATTTTTCTTATTGCGTAATGGAGTTTTAAGAAGCCGCTTTTTGTGCCGGTTGATAGTTATCCGGAACCAGAATGGTATTCTGTGGAGGCCTGCTGTCATCAGTATACGGGTAGTTGATGTTGTAATGCAGGCCACGACTTTCCTGTCTTCTAATCGCTGATCGAACAATGAGCTCGGCAACCATCACAAGGTTACGTAGTTCTAACAGATCATTAGTAACGCGGAAATTACCGTAGTATTCATCAATTTCACTTTGTAGCATTTGTACTCGGCGCTGACTGCGTTGTAGTCGTTTGTTCGAACGTACGATACCAACATAGTCCCACATAAAATGACGTAGCTCATCCCAGTTATGATGCACCACAATTTCTTCATCTGAATCAGTTACACGACTTTCATCCCAGTCTGGAATTGTTGGTGTGGGTATCGTGGGTTGATTGATCAAGCTCAGGATATGTTTACTGGCCGCCTGGGCAAACACCAGACATTCAAGCAGGGAGTTACTGGCCATTCGGTTGGCACCATGTAAACCGGTAAAAGCGGTTTCACCAATGGCATACAGTCCGGCGATGTCAGTTTGTCCATTGTTATCGGTAATCACTCCACCACAGGTGTAATGGGCAGCAGGAACAACCGGTATAGGTTCTTTGGTTATGTCGATGTCATATTCCAGACAACGTTGATAGATAGTGGGGAAGTGCTGCTGGATAAACTCAGCAGGCTTATGACTGATATCGAGGAACAAACATTCACAACCGAGGCGCTTCATTTCATAGTCAATGGCGCGGGCGACGATATCACGGGGAGCCAGCTCCATACGATCATCATAGCGAGACATGAATCGTTCACCATCGGGCAATAACAGGTGTCCACCTTCGCCACGTAAGGCTTCGGTGATTAAAAATGATTTGGCTTTGTGGTGATATAAGCAGGTAGGGTGGAACTGGTTAAATTCCATATTTGCGACACGGCAGCCAGCACGCCAGGCCATGGCTATCCCATCACCGGTTGCCGTATCGGGATTGCTGGTGTACAGGTACACTTTGCTGGCACCACCTGTGGCGAGAATGACAAAACGGCCCTGATAAACATCCACCTGATCTTTACCACGATCCAGAATATAGGCTCCCAGACAGCGATTAGGGCCGGTTTGCCCCAGTTTCTGGGTGGTAATCAGGTCTACGGCAATGTGCTGTTCATCAAAGGTGATATTAGGATGATTGTAGATTTGCTGTTCCAGGGTGGTTTCTATGGCTTCACCAGTGGCATCGGTAGAATGAAAAACACGTCGATGACTGTGTCCGCCCTCACGGGTCAGGTGGTACTCTCCCTGGTGTTTGCCGGATTCATTCCGGGTGAAGCGAATACCTTTCTCAATTAGCCAGCGAATGTTCTCTCCAGCATGTTCAACGGTATATTTTACAACTTGTTTGTCACACAGACCGGCACCCGCGTCGATAGTGTCCTCAATGTGTGATTCCAGGCTGTCATCCGGGGCTTCCACGGCGGCAATCCCGCCCTGGGCATAAAGGGTTGAACCTTCCCTTAAAATACTCTTTGAAATCAAACGGATAGAGAATTTATCGGCAAGCCGTAGTGCCAGGCTGAGTCCAGCGGCACCGCCGCCGATTATAAGAACATCTGATGTGATATGCATATGTGTTTGTTATGTTAGAACCTAAAGAGTCTCTATTAATTTATATAACCAGACGGTTTTTCACGCGGGTCGAATGTGTATAGAATAGCTGTCTACTAGCCCATGTGCTGCCAATGCTCTGCATGGAATGTTAATAATCACAATATAGCTAAAAATGTTACTCGAACGCGAACTCTATTTATAGATTACTGTCCATTAGTTATGTTCGGGCAGGTTCATTAATGTTGTTGTAACCAGGTTTTAGGGGAATCTGCCCGGATGGGCGAACAAAGTATTGATCAAGCGCTGGTTGAGCGCGTACAACGGGGTGACAAAAAAGCATTTGATACGCTGGTTCTGAAATACCAGCTGCGGATTATCAAGGTGCTGTCACGCTATATGCGCGATCAAACCGAAGTCGAGGATATTGCCCAGGAAGCCTTTATTAAGGCTTATCGTGCATTGCCCAATTTTAGGGGTGATAGTGCGTTTTATACCTGGTTATATCGAATTGCGATTAACACAGCAAAGAATCACCTCGTCGCCCAGGGACGTCGGCCTCCTAATACGGATGTTGATGCGGCTGATGCGGAACAATTTGAAGGTGTCTCTGGTCTGAAAGAATACGGCTCACCAGAACATGAAGCTCTTCGTGATGAGATTCAGAAAGTTGTCTTTCAGGCCATAGAAGAGTTGCCAGATGATCTGAGAACCGCGATTACCTTACGTGAGCTTGAAGGTATGAGTTATGAGGATATCGCCCAGGCAATGGATTGTCCGATTGGTACCGTGCGTTCACGAATATTTCGAGCTCGTGAAGCCGTTGATGTAAAGCTAAAGCCATTGTTGTAATGCTCGATAAGGTAAACAAAGCATTTCTGAAAGGTAAGTTAGGACTGGATTGCAGGGCAGGGACGATGCTTAACAACAGATATGACAAAACGCTAAGGTGTGGTAATGAGTGACAGGAATAATGAACGATTTTCAGCTCTAGTGGATGGTGAGCTGGATAACTTTGATCAGGATCTTGAACAATTATCAAATGATGATGAATTGCAACAACGCTGGCGGCGTTATCATCTGATTCGGGATGTGATCAGTGGTCATGCTACCGAGAAACCATCCATTAATTTAGCTGAAAAAGTTAGTCAGGCTCTGGAACACGAACCTACTGTACTGGCCCCACAACGAAAAGTTCCCCAGCAATTATTCAAACAGGCTGCGGGTTTAGCTATTGCTGCAGCCGTCAGTACTATTGCGATTATCAGTATTCAAAATACACCAATAGATGAAACATCCGTGGTGCCATTAGCCAGTGTGTTACCCAATAAAGCAGGAGCGGAGTCTAAACTGGCCAATATTCCACTACAGCCCTCGCAGAATGTTTTGTTATCCAGCACCAATAGTAAACCTGCTTCTAAACCTCAATTGATTGTCTCTAACCCATCTATTACCTTAACAACAGCATCCCAGACGGCTGAACCCAAACTTAGTCGTTATCTGGTTAATCACAACGAGTATTCCACGATCACTCAAATGCAGGGTATGTTGTCGTACATGCGAATTGTGGGCAAAGCTCCAAACAAACCCATAGCCATTCAAGTGACGAATGAAAAATAAAATCACGTTTTTTACCATCCTGTTATTGTTTCCTTTCGCTTTTGTGCAGGCGGTTGAACATAATGAAGAAATTCAATACTGGCTGAAAAAAATGTATTCAGCGGCACATACGCTGAATTACGAAGGTATTTTTGTGTATGGTCAGCACAATGAGCTAAGTTCAATGAAGATTATTCATAGTGCAGGGCCTGGGGGAGAACGCGAGCGTTTGATTTCTATGGATGGAACCGGCCGAGAAGTGATTCGCGATCATAAAAAAGTAACCTGTTATTTACCGGATAAGAAGTCAATTGTTGTGGAACAGGCTCGACCACAAACCATGTTTCCTCCACGTTTTCCTGTCAATATCAGTCAACTGGAAAAAAATTATCACTTATCCCTGGCGGGTATTGGTGAAGTGGCTGGCTATAGCTCACAGGTGATTGATATTAAGCCCAGAGATAACCTGCGTTATGGTCACCGCCTGTGGGTGGAGAAGGTCAACGGGTTGTTACTGAAGACACATCTGTTAACTGAGGATGATGCTCCTGTCGAACAGTTTATGTTTACACATCTGAATATTATGGATCAGATCCCAGAGGAATGGCTGAAACCAAAACGGGACATGAGTAATATGAGCCGTTTTGAAGCACCTGAGCATCAAGAACAATCTAAAGCCGAGGCATCGCATAACTGGGTCATTACAAAAATGCCAAATGGTTTTAAACATAATATGCAGCGTTTAACGAATCTTACGGATAACACTCAACCCGTTGAACATCTGATGATCTCAGATGGTCTGGCGAGTGTGTCAGTGTTTATTGAACAAGGCACAGGAAGTCAGGAAAACCTGATTGGCGGTTCGCATATGGGGGCCGTACATGCTTTTGGACGAGTTATTGATGATCATCATGTTACCGTTGTTGGCGAAGTACCATTTTTGACAGTTAAAATGATTGGTGAGTCAGTTAACACTCAAACCTCCCATGATTGAAGAAACAGCCATCATTGTTAAATGTTCAGGTGAATACGCCTGGATTGAGACTCAACGTAAGAGTGCCTGTGGCCAATGTGCAGCCAATAAAGCCTGTGGCACTTCTGTGCTATCCAAACTATTTGGATCAAAAAAATCACAGATGAAGGCAATTAATAAAGCCCAGGCAAATAAAGGTGATACAGTGGTTGTGGGTCTAAAAGAAAGTGCACTGGTAACTGGCTCACTGATTATGTATATGTTACCTATTATTAGCATGCTGGTTTTTGCAATAATCGGTAAAGTACTTGCTCAGCAATGGTTATTACCGATAGAGCCAATGAGTATTTTTTTTGCGGTGATTGGTTTGGTTATGGCTGGTCTCTGGATTCGTACCTACACAGCACGAATTAAAAGTGATTCGAATTACCAACCGGTTGTTTTACGTCTTTTATAATTTTCTAATTTTATTTATCAAATTGAATAGTCTATGAAAAATTTATCTACTTTATTAAATACAAAAGTTTTATTCAGCGCCATTCTTATTCTTGTGTCACTTAATACACAGGCCCGAGAGCTTCCAGACTTTACGGAACTGGTTGAAGAAAATAGTGCGGCTGTGGTGAATATCAGCACAACACAGAAGGTGAAAGCACCTCATAAACTACCCCATGGTTTTAAAATGCCGGAAATACCGGAAAACTCGCCCTTTGGTGATTTGTTCCGTCATTTCTTTGGAGAAGAAGGAAATGGTGAGCAGGAAGAGTTTAAGGGGCAGTCATTAGGTTCTGGTTTCATTATTGATACCGATGGTTATGTTGTTACTAATTACCATGTTGTTAAGGAAGCCGATGAAATCATCGTTAAGCTTAGTGACCGTCGTGAACTCAAGGCTGAAGTACTGGGATACGATGAGCGCAGTGATCTTGCCTTACTTAAAATTGAAGCTAAGAATTTACCGGTTGTGAAGCTGGGTAAGTCCAGTGAACTAAAAGTTGGCGAGTGGGCGATGGCCATTGGTTCTCCATTTGGTTTTGACCATTCAGTTTCGGTGGGAGTGATCAGTGCGATTGGTCGTAATTTACCGAGTGAAAACTATGTTCCATTTATCCAGACAGACGTGGCCATTAATCCAGGTAACTCAGGTGGCCCCCTGTTTAATCTTGATGGAGAAGTCATCGGGATAAACTCACAGATTTATAGTCGTACTGGTGGCTTTATGGGATTGTCATTTGCTATTCCGGTTGATGTGGCGCTGGATGTCATTTCTCAACTGAAAGAGAAAGGCAAAGTGGCTCGCGGCTGGTTGGGTATCCTGATTCAGGATATTAATCGTGAACTGGCTGAGTCTTTTGGTATGAAGAAACCCAAGGGTGCAGTTGTTCTGCGTGTATTACCAGATAGTCCCGCCGCGAAAGCTGGTTTTAAAGTTGGCGATGTGGTCGTGGAATTTAACGGCAAGGAAATCAATCGTTCTTCAGACTTACCATTGGCCGTTGGTCGCGCTCCAATTGGTGCTAAAGCCAGGGTTGAATTGATCCGGGAAGGTAAAAGTAAATCACTTTATGTGGTGATTGATGAGCTGCCTTCATCAGAAGAACTGGCAGATAGCGATACAGAGCAGAAACCAGAGCTTGGTAATGTTTCGCTGTTAGGGCTGACTGTTGCGAATTTGAGTAAAGAACAACGGGAAGAGCTGGATCTGGATGATCGAGGACTCCTTGTTCGTGATGTCGAAGCAGGTCCGGCTCGTAATGCCGGTATTCGCCATGGTGATATTGTTCTGATGATCGATGGTAAGAACGTTAAAGATATCCAGGCATTCAAACAGATTGTGAGAAACCTGGATAAAGGCAAATCAACACCAGTATTAATTCATCGTGGTAATGCTCCTGTCTTCCTGGCCTTAAAGATCCCAGAGTAAGAAGCCCCATAATAGGGATTCCGGTGTCATGGCAACCACCCTGAAGCTGTATAGTCGTTATGGCTGCCATCTATGTGATGACATGCTTGAGCAACTCAATGGCCAACGTGAAAAGCACAGGTTTCTCCTGGAGGTTATTGATATTACGGGGGATGAACGGCTGGAAGCCCTGTATGGCACGCGAGTCCCGGTACTGGCGGCAACGGATGCCGAGATTTGTTATTATTTTCTCGATGAAGCCGCGTTGGATAAGTATTTCCGCGACCTCTGAAATCCGGTAGAATCCACTCCTTTAGGATAGTCTTTTGAACTTTTTTGAATTGGGCGCTTCAGGCGCCTTTTTCGTGCTGGATAATTAAGCAGGTGATGAGTGGGTGAGCTGACGCATATCCGTAATTTTTCAATTATTGCCCATATCGATCATGGTAAATCGACGCTGGCAGATCGACTGATCCAGATTTGTGGTGGTTTGACTGAGCGTGAAATGGGAGCGCAGGTACTCGATTCTATGGATCTTGAGCGTGAGCGTGGCATTACCATAAAGGCGCAGAGCGTTACTCTGAACTATAAGGCGAAGGATGGGCAAACTTATCAGCTTAATTTTATTGATACACCGGGACATGTCGATTTTTCTTATGAAGTTTCGCGCTCACTGGCGGCCTGTGAAGGGGCTTTGCTGGTTGTTGACGCCTCTCAGGGCGTTGAAGCGCAGAGTGTAGCCAACTGCTATACCGCGATTGAACAGGGTCTTGAAGTTCTGCCTGTTATAAACAAGATTGACCTGCCCGCGGCTGAGCCTGAACGGGTGAAGCAGGAAATCGAAGATATTATTGGCCTGGAAGCCGGACATGCCCAACTGGTCAGCGCAAAATCTGGTCAGGGTATGGACGCTTTACTGGAAGATATTGTTACCATGATCCCGCCACCTGAAGGGGATCCTGATGCAGCATTACAGGCTCTGATTATTGATTCCTGGTTTGATAGCTATCTTGGCGTGGTATCACTGGTACGGGTTAAGCAGGGTACGCTGCGTAAGAAACAGAAAATCCGTATTATGTCCGTTGCTCGTGATTATCAGGTCGATAATGTGGGAATATTTACTCCCAAACGCTTCGATACGGTAGAACTTAAGGCCGGTGAAGTAGGTTATATGATTGCCGGCATCAAGGAAATTGATGGTGCTCCTGTTGGTGATACTATTACAGAAACAGGGCGTCCAGCCAGTGAGGCGCTGCCGGGTTTCAAGCCAATACAGCCACAGGTTTTTGCCGGATTGTTTCCGGTCGTTGGCGATGACTATGAAGATCTGCGTGAAGCTCTGTCCAAATTACGCCTGAATGATGCGGCATTGTTTTATGAGCCTGAAACCTCTCAGGCATTAGGCTTTGGTTTCCGTTGTGGTTTCCTGGGCCTGCTGCACATGGAAATTGTGCAGGAACGTCTGGAACGTGAATATGATCTGGATTTGATCACTACCGCACCAACGGTAGTTTTTGAAGTGGAAACGACCAGGGGTGAGGTTATTAAAATTGATAATCCAGCGGCCTTACCGCCAGTAAATCAGATCAATGAAATTCGTGAACCGATCATTGTGTCTAATATTCTGGTGCCACAGGATTATGTCGGTAACGTTATTAGTTTATGTATTGAAAAACGTGGCGTACAGAAGAAGATGGAATACCTTGGTAGTCAGGTGGCGATCAGTTATGAGATGCCCATGAATGAGGTCGTACTGGATTTCTTCGATCGGCTTAAATCAGTCAGCCGAGGCTATGCATCACTGGACTATGAGTTCAGACGTTTTGAAGCCGCCGATCTGGTTAAACTTGATATCCTGATCAATGGTGAGACCGTTGATGCCTTATCAATTATTATACATCGTGATCAGGTTGAATATCGTGGCCGAGATCTGACGGCTAGAATGAAAGAGATCATCCCGAGGCAGATGTTTGAAGTCGCGATTCAGGCTGCCGTGGGCTCAAAAATTGTCGCACGCACCAATGTCAAAGCATTACGCAAGAATGTCACAGCGAAATGTTATGGTGGTGACATATCTCGTAAGCGCAAATTACTGGAAAAGCAGAAAGCCGGTAAGCGTCGAATGAAACAGGTTGGTAAAGTAGAAATACCGCAGGAAGCCTTTTTAGCGGTACTCAACGTAGGGAAGGATAAGTGAATATAGATTTTTCATTAATACTGGTAATTGCCGTGCTGGTCACCGGTGTGATCTGGGCGTTTGATGCACTTTTTGTCGCAAGCCCGAAAACAGCAAGTAATGGTGATGAAATAGCGGCCGAAACAGAATCAAAGTCACCATTGCATAGCCTTTATGACATGATTGCAGAGTTCTCACGTTTTCTGTTTCCCGTCGTTCTGATTGTACTGATTTTAAGAGGCTTTATCGCTGAGCCATTTCGGATTCCTTCAGGCTCAATGTTACCGTCGCTAGAAGTAGGTGATTTTATTCTGGTTAGCAAATTTAGTTATGGTATTCGTTTACCCGTACTGAACAAGAAAATTGTTGATCTGGGAGCCCCTGAACGTGGTGATGTGATTGTATTTAAATATCCTGAAGATCCCTCAATTGATTACATTAAACGTGTAGTCGGTGTACCAGGGGATAAAGTGGCCTATTACAATAAGAAACTTCATATTAATGATCAGCCGGTTGAGCTGGGTGAAACCAGTACTTACCAACCTGGTTATGATCATATTGTTCGTCAAATGGAGAACCTGACTGGTATTGAACACGAAGTGCTAGTCAATAATATGTATCCGGCGGTTGATTTTGTGATTACGGTTCCTGAAAATAAATACTTTGTAATGGGTGATAACCGAGATAATAGTCGTGACAGTCGTTTCTGGGGCTTTGTTCCAGATGAGAACCTTGTCGGTCGCGCAATGGTCGTCTGGTTGAACTGGGAATTTGGTAAATGGCCTCGTTGGGGTCGCATCGGTACAGTGATAGATTAAATATCGGCATAGACTACAATAATAGTAATTTGGCCTAAACGGAAAACAGTAATGATCAATAGAACAAAACAAAAGGGTATAACGGGAATTGGCTGGCTTATAATTCTGGCGCTGATTGCTTTTTTTACTTTGATTATTTTGAAACTAATACCAATTTATCTGGATAGTTTTAAAGTTAATTCAGTACTCAATTCGATTGAAGAGGAATATGCTGGAAGAGATGTAACGCCCGTTGAAATGACTAACACAATCTTGAAACGCCTGGATATTAATATGGTCGATGGTGTTACCAAAGATGATATTTATATAGAAAGAACGAAAAAAACACTTACCGTAGAAATTGACTATGAGGTGAGAACTAACCTGATGGGTAATGTTGATGCCGTAATATTTTTTCAGGACAGTGTGACATTACCGGTTAACTGATGCAGGATCTGACCCGTCTGAGCCGCGAGCTCAATTATGAATTCAAACAAGAAAGCCTTCTTAAAACTGCACTAACCCATCGCAGCGCCTCCTCAAATAATAATGAACGCCTGGAATTTCTGGGTGATTCTGTTCTGGGGCAAGTTATTAGTATTGAACTTTATCTTCACTTTCCTGAGGCCAGTGAAGGTGAATTAAGTCGTATGCGCTCTTCCTTAGTACGGGGTGATACGCTTGCGATAGTCGCTAGAGAGCTTAATCTAGGGGATTATCTGAACCTGGGGTCTGGTGAATTAAAGAGTGGTGGTTTTCGACGAGATTCAATCCTTGCTGATGCCTTTGAAGCCATTATTGGTGCTGTCTATCTCGATAGTGATCAGCAAACAACTCATAAATTTGTTTTACACTTTCTTGGTCAGCGTTTAGAAAAATGTGACCCAAACTCGGTCCTGAAGGATCCAAAAACACGGCTGCAGGAATTTTTACAGGCTGATAGCGAACCCTTGCCAGAGTACCATGTGGTGGCAATTGAAGGTCAGGCTCATGCACAAACCTTTGAAGTAGAGTGTCATATCAATCGTCTTGATGAAACGATTAAAGGCATAGGAAGTAGTCGACGCAAGGCGGAGCAAGCCGCCGCGCAACAGGTACTGGAGAAATTAGGTCTGTGAATAAACCCAATAATGATTTTCGCTGCGGTTATGTTGCTTTAATTGGACGTCCCAATGTTGGTAAGTCAACTTTATTAAACCGGTTGCTGGGACAGAAATTAAGCATTACTTCACGTAAGCCACAGACAACACGGCAACATTTATTAGGTATAAAAACGACGGATAATGAACAAATTGTCTACGTGGATACCCCAGGCATTCATGAAGATGCACGACGAGCTATTAATCGTTATATGAATCGTGCGGCAATTAGTGCTCTGGAAAGTGTCCATGTGATAGTTTTTTTAATTGAGGCTATGCGTTGGACTTCTGAAGATGAGGCTGTGTTGAAACGCTTAATACAGGCAGATGCCCCAGTTATTCTCGCGATAAATAAAGTCGATAAAATTACAGAAAAAAACAAGCTCCTGCCATTTTTACAGGAGATATCAGCAAAAATGGATTTTGCTCATATTATTCCTGTTTCAGCAAAGCGTGATACTAATTTAACTGAACTGGAACAACAGGTTCGCGAGTTATTAGAAGTATCGGAACCTTACTTCGCTGAAGATCAAATCACAGATCGTAGTCAGCGTTATCTGGCTTCAGAAATTGTAAGAGAAAAGCTCATGCGCCATCTTGGGCAGGAGTTACCGTATGATTTGACTGTTGAGATTGAACAGTTCAAAGAAGAGAAAGGGCGTTATCATATTAATGCCTTGATCTGGGTAGAACGACCGAATCAAAAGCCAATTGTTATTGGAGAGAAAGGAGGTCTGTTAAAAATGGTAGGAGAGCAGGCTCGTAAGGATATGGAAAAACTATTCGATCGCAAAGTTTACCTGGAATTATGGGTGAAGGTAAAAGAAGGTTGGGCTGATGATGAGCGCGCATTACAGAGCCTGGGATACAAGGACGAGCTGTAATGCGTGTTAGTCTGCAACCCTGTTACATTTTGCATTCACGCCCATATCGAAACACCAGTAAATTACTTGAGGTATTTTCCCGTGATTACGGACGTTGTACCCTGGTGGCCCGTGGAGCACGAAAAAACCAGTCAAAAAATCAGTCAGCTATATTATTATTTGTACCATTGCTGGTGTCATGGCAGGGTGGGGGTGAAGTACAAACACTGATCAGTGTCGAATCACAGAAGCATCAGGCGTCAATTTCAACAGCACGTTTGTTGAGTGGATTTTATCTTAATGAACTGTTGATGCGATTATTGCCGCGCGCCGATGCACATCCGCCTTTGTATGAATTATATGAACAGACACTAATACAGATTGCTCTCAACCCGAATGAAGAATCGGTATTACGTAATTTTGAATTTCATATTCTTAGAGAGCTGGGATACGGACTCATGCTAAGTCACGAGGCGGACAGCGGACAGCCGGTAGCTGAGGATAAATTGTATTGTTATGATATGGAACAGGGACCAATTAGGGCCGATACTGGTTTTGATAATGGTGTCATGATTCATGGCAAAACCCTGTTGGCCTTATCAAATGGCGAACTGGACGACCCACAGGTTTTGAAAGAAGCCAAGATTTTAATGCGTGCCGCTTTGGCTAGCCATCTGGGTGGAAAACCGCTCAGGTCACGTGAACTTTATATACAACAGAAACAGTTGTTAAAAATAAATCATATAGAAGCATGACTATGGAAAAACCGAATCCTGTTTATTTAGGTGTCAATATTGACCATGTGGCAACTTTAAGACAGTCACGTGGTACCCGTTACCCCGAGCCGATCCAGGCTGCCCTTGCAGTAGAACAGGCTGGAGCTGATGCCGTGACCTTACATCTACGTGAAGACCGACGTCATATCCAGGATCGTGATGTTGATATGTTAATTGGCATCTTGCAAACACGTATGAACCTGGAAATGGCTGTTACCGAAGAGATGTTAGCTATAGCAGCACGAATTAAACCTGCTGATTGCTGTCTGGTACCCGAACGGCGTGAAGAATTAACCACGGAAGGGGGTCTTGATGTGGCAGGACAAAAAGATCGTATTACTGATGCCTGCTCAAGATTAAAAGAATCAGGTGTTCGTGTTTCACTGTTTATTGATCCTGATCCGGCACAGGTTGAGGCAGCGGCCGAATGTGGTGCATCTGTGATTGAATTACATACTGGACATTATGCCGACGCAGCAGATAGCCGTGTTATGCAGCATGAATTACAACGTATAGTGCAGGCGATGAATGTGGGTGTGAATGCTGGATTACAGGTGAACGCTGGACATGGATTACATTATCATAATGTGGCAGACATCGCGGCATTAAATAATATCTGTGAACTTAATATTGGTCATGCGATTATTGCACGTAGCATCTTTACCGGGCTTGATGAAGCCGTACGTGAAATGAAACGATTGATGCAGGAAGCGCGCACTCAATGATTTATGGTATTGGTACAGATATTGTCAGCGTAGAGCGTATGAGACACAATCTTGAACGCTTTGGTGATCGTTTTGCAGAAAGAATTCTGACCGATAAAGAGCAGGAAGATTTTGGGAGAGTGGTAAATCATGCCCATTTTTTAGCAAAGCGTTTTGCTGCGAAAGAGGCGGCAGCAAAAGCGATGGGTACAGGTTTTATTAATGGACTTTCATTACGGGAAATTGGTGTCGGTCACGACAAGCTTGGTAAGCCCATTCTTGAATTTACAGGTAAAGCGGAAGAATTTGTTGATAGTAATAATATTATCAGCTCTCATGTCAGCCTGGCGGATGAAACAGACTATGCTGTGGCCTTTGTAACACTGAGTTGTGAGATTAAATAAACGGCTCTTAGTATTAGTACCAGTCCTGTTGCAGGACATCGGCCCCTTTATGTGAAAGTCGGTCAATTTCCTGAAATACCATTGTCGTGGCTTTGACTATATCGGTGTATATTTCCTGCTTAATAAGCGCTTCCAGCTCCTGACAGGCCCGTCGCAGGGATGGCACACCGAGATAAGCGGTTGCACCATGTAGCTTATGAACAGGATCCCAGAGAATATCTACAAGATTCCCATTTTTAAAATGCTCAAGTGCCTGTTTAATAGTTTGACGGTGTTCATCAAGTTCATTCAGAAACATGGAGAACAGCTCACGAGCCAGCTCTTCATTCCCTCCGGCCTGTTCGATAGCCAATGTTGCATCAAAGATTTTTTCCATGGGTTGAATGTCCATTCTTTCATCACAAAGGATGGAATATAAGAAACTCATAGGGTAAAGTAAATGCCATCTTTAATACCTTATAAATGATATCAAGTTTGAATGCCTATGAATTATCCAACTATTGAATCCCAGATTGGCAATACACCATTGGTTCGTTTACAACGATTACCGGGCTCTACAAGTAATACAATCCTGGTAAAGCTGGAAGGAAATAACCCGGCAGGTTCGGTTAAGGATCGGCCCGCCTTAAGCATGATTCGCTATGCTGAGGAAAGGGGTGATATAAAACCTGGCGATTCATTGATTGAAGCTACCAGTGGTAATACTGGAATTGCCCTGGCCATGGCGGCGGCTATCAAGGGTTACAAGATGCAGTTGATCATGCCATCCAATATGAGCGTAGAACGCCGTGCCGTGATGAAAGCCTATGGCGCTGAGATCATTCTGGTCAGTGAAAAAGAAGGGATGGAAGGCGCTCGTGATCTGGCCAAGCAAATGGAAGCGGAAGGTAAGGGGATCGTACTGGATCAGTTTTCGAATCCGGATAATCCACGCGCCCATTATGAAACAACAGGTCCCGAAATTTGGCGAGATACTCATGGTGAGATTACCCATTTTGTCAGTGCGATGGGAACAACGGGGACTATCATGGGTACCTCAAATTATCTTAAAGAGCAAAATTCAAAGCTAAGCATTGTTGGTGTTGAACCCGCTGATGGGGCAAAAATACCGGGTATACGTCGCTGGCCTAAAGAATACCTGCCAGAAATCTATGATGAATCCCGTGTCGATAAACTAATGGAAGTTTCACAGGACGATGCTGAACAGACCACGCGTGCCCTGGCCGCACAGGAGGGGATTTTCTGTGGTATTTCCTCAGGTGGTGCCGTAGCGGCAGCCCTGCAATTATCTCAGGAAGTTGAAAATGCCGTGATTGTCGCCATTATTTGCGATCGAGGTGATCGCTATCTTTCGACCAATGTTTTTCCTGCCTGATGGAAGTACCGATAAATTCTTTTCACTTAATGACTTTAAACGCTGAAGTTGGGTAGTTAAGTATTATGGCCCGTAGACGAAAAAATAAACCTAAGCTTATTGAAAGCGAACCTGTTATTGCAACAGTAGAGTCAATGACACATGAAGGATTAGGTGTTGTCCATGTTGATGGGAAAACTGTTTTTATTAATGATGTCCTGCCTGGTGAAAAAGTAGAGTTTACCTGTGTTCGATCGCATCGAAATTATGATGAAGCGTCTTTAAATAACGTTATTGAAGCCTCACCACATCGCATTGAACCAGGCTGTCCTCACTTTGGACTTTGTGGTGGATGTGTATTGCAGCATGTTTCTGCTTCTGAACAACTCAAACTTAAAGAAACGATTTTGCTTGATAACTTCAGGCACATTGGACAGGTTGAACCTGAAGTAGTCTTACCACCATTAACTGGGCCTGAGTGGGGCTACCGACGTAAAGCACGTTTAGGTGTGCGTTACGTTAATAAAAAAGAACGCGTACTCGTCGGTTTTCGAGAACGTTCTTCTCGTTACCTGGCCGATATACAGACCTGCAAAGTATTACACCCTTCTGTTGGTGAAGATTTAACTGAACTGGCGAGTATTATTCGAGAACTCAGTATTTACACTCGTATTCCTCAGGTCGAGGTGGCTGTTGGGGATAACGCAACCGCTCTGGTTATCAGACACCTGGAACCCCTGACTGAAGAGGACAGGCAGAAGCTTACAGGTTATGCCAGGCAACATGGCTATCAAATGTATCTTCAGCCTAAAGGGCCAGATACTGTGAATTTACTGTATCCTGATCAGGCCGAATTATTCTACCGTATAGAAGATTATGATTTAACGCTAAACTTCCTGCCTTCTGATTTCACCCAGGTCAATCAGGATATTAATTCAGCGATGATAGGACGTGCGCTTGAGTTATTAAATCTGGATACAAATGACCGGGTTCTTGAGTTGTTCTGTGGGCTGGGTAATTTTACCTTGCCTATCGCAAAAGCAGCGAAACAAGTTGTTGCTGTTGAAGGTGAGATCGGGTTAATTCAACGAGCAAAAGACAATGCAGATTTAAATCAGGTCACAAATGTTGAATACCATGTGGCTAACCTGATGGAAGATATAACAGGTTTACCCTGGACGCGAAAACAACACTACGATAAAGTTTTTCTGGATCCTCCTCGAAGTGGTGCTAAAGAAATCCTTCCTTTCGTGGCCAAAACGGGAGCCAGTGTGATTGTGTATGTTTCCTGTCATCCTGCGACACTGGCACGCGATGCAGGTGAGCTGGTTAATAATTATGGATACAAACTCAAGGCGGCTGGCGTGATGGATATGTTTCCGCATACCGCCCATGTTGAGTCGATTGCACTGTTTGAAAAATCATGATGGTTGAGGATTCTTGATGGCAACAGAAATAGAAAGAAAATTTTTAGTCATTAATGATGACTGGCGCGACCAGGCGGATGCTGGAAAGCAATATAAACAGGGATATTTAGTTGGTTCCAAACAGGCATCGGTTCGAGTGCGTCTGGAAGGTGAAAAGGCAAGGTTAAATATAAAAAGTGCTACATTGGATATTCGTCGCGCTGAGTATGAATACGATATTCCTGTCACTGATGCAGTAGAGATGCTTGATACTTTATGCGAAAAGCCTTTGGTTCAGAAAAAACGTTATCATGTAAAGCATGCAGATCATGTGTGGGAAGTCGATGTGTTTGCAGGTGATAATGAGGGACTTATTGTCGCTGAAATCGAATTACAGGATGAAAATGAAGCCTTTGCTCTACCTGATTGGGCTGGCGAAGAAGTTTCTGATGATCCACGTTATTATAATGTTTCACTGGTAAAACATCCCTATCAGGACTGGTAATGTCAGTTACGGATAAACGCATTGATGTTGATATTAGCCTACAAACTTTAACCCTGATGCAGGGTGAAGCTGTATTGCAGGAATACGTGGTTTCTACGGCAACAAATGGAGCCGGTGAGCTCTATGGAAGTGAATGTACACCCAGAGGACAGCATATAATAAGAGCAAAAATTGGTGTTAATGAGCCACTAAATACGGTTTTTACTGGAAGACGCCCGACGGGTGAAATATACAGTTCAGAACTTAGAAATACGTATCCAGAACGAGACTGGATTTTAACCCGCATTCTCTGGTTAAGTGGCTGTGAACCCGGCCATAATCGGCTAGGAAAGGTGGATACCATGCGGCGTTATATCTATATTCATGGTTGCCCTGACGATGACCCGATAGGTGTTCCAGGTTCACACGGGTGCATCAAAATGAGAAACTCAGATATTGTGATGCTATTTGATGAAGTTGAAACAGGCTTACCTGTTTATATACACGAGTAATCAGGTGTCTGTTTAAGCGGTTAAACTAAAATCTAAAAATATTAAAGCAAAGCCCATGTCATTAGGTCCAATTATGATTGATGTTGCTGGTGACGTACTCTCACCAGAAGACATCGAACTTCTGAAGCATCCACTCGTTGGTGGCGTGATTCTTTTTACGCGTAATTATTCTTCAATGGAACAATTACAAAACCTGATTGATAATATTCATGCTATTCGTACACCACGCCTGTTAGTAGCCGTTGATCACGAAGGCGGACGAGTTCAGCGTTTTCGTGAAGGTTTTACACTAATCCCCGCCGCCGCACATTTTGGCGAAATCTATGATCATAATCAGCCACGTGGACGACGACTTGCTCATCTGGCAGGCTGGTTAATGGCCATAGAATTGCGTGCCATAGATGTTGATTTTAGTTTTGCTCCTGTTCTGGATGTCGACCATGGTATTAGCCAGGTCATTGGAGATCGAGCATTCCATAAAGAGCCCTCCATTGTGGTTGAACTTGCCCATGCCTATATCGAAGGCATGCATGAAGCAGGTATGTCGGCAACCGGTAAACATTTTCCCGGTCACGGTGGTGTTGAAGCCGATTCACATCTGGCAATTCCTGTGGATGAGCGTGAATATAATGACATTTATGCCCATGATATCCTGACCTTTAAACGTATGATCCATCATGGACTGGCCGCGGTCATGCCAGCGCATGTTATTTACCCTAAAGTCGATGAGCATCCAGCTGGTTTTTCATCTTTCTGGTTAAAAGAAGTTCTACGTAAACGACTTGGATTCCAGGGAGTGATATTTAGTGATGATCTGGATATGAAAGGTGCTTCAGTTGCTGGTGAATCGTATTCGGAACGTGCCAGGGCCGCATTGTCAGCGGGTTGTGATATGGGACTGGTCTGTAATAATCGAGAAGCGGCTATTGAAGTGTTGGAGAATCTGGGAGAACATGATGATCCAGTGGCACACCTGCGGCTTGCACGTATGCATGGGCGTAATAAGATAGACCAGAAACAATTATATGCCAGTAATAAGTGGAAAGAAGCCGTAACACTGATGCAGCGTTATCAGGATGATCCTACCCTTGAATTTGATTTTTAGTAAAAAACTATGAACGAAAATTATATCGCAACGATTAAGTCATTTTTACTGGATGAGAATCTTATTGTAATTCAGATTTTCAGTGTTGTTTTTGCCACCTTGTTAATTAATTTTGTACAGCGACGCGTTTTAAAAACAGTACACCAGCGATTGAAAAAGACCAGTACCCAGTGGGATGACGCACTTATTCATGCTTTATTACAACCATTAAGTCTTTTTATCTGGATTATTGGGCTCTCATTAGCATTAGACTTAATGAGATTTGAATTTTCTACGGTACTAAGGGAAACAGGGATTATTCTTTTTATTGCCTGGACGTTAATTCGTTTTGTCAGTTTTGCAGAAAAAAATATATTGCATCAACATGAAATAGCTGGAAAGCCATTAGATAAAACGACAGCCAATGCGATCACTCAGCTATTAAGGGCCTCCATTCTCATTACAGCAATTTTAATATTGCTACAGACTATGGGCGTTAATATCTCCGCTATTCTTGCTTTTGGTGGGATAGGTGGTATTGCCGTTGGTTTTGCAGCCAAGGATCTACTGGCCAATTTTTTTGGCGGTATGATGATTTATCTGGATCGTCCATTTAATATTGGTGACTGGGTACGTTCTACTGATAGAGAGATTGAAGGTACGGTAGAAAAAATTGGATGGCGAACAACCATGGTTCGTACCTTTGATAAACGACCTTTGTATGTTCCGAATTCTGTTTTTGCCAGTATTTCTGTAGAAAACCCCTCGCGCATGTCTCATCGCCGAATTTATGAAACCATTGGTGTGCGTTATGACGATGTGAAAAGTCTGCCTTTAATTATTGATGATGTAAAAAGTATGTTGATGGCACACCCAGACATAGAGCAATCACAAACAATGATTGTAAATTTTAATAAATTTGCAGCTTCATCACTGGATTTCTTTATTTATACATTTACTAAAACCACAGACTGGATTGAATATCATCATATTAAACAGGATGTACTCCTGAAGGTGAGTGATATCATTATGTCCCATAATGCTGAAATTGCATTTCCCACATCGACACTCCATATGCCTGATGAAGTAAAACTGGATATCAAGAAATAAAAGAATAAGAACATGACTAGCACAGATGATATTAAAAAAATTCAATACGAAGCTGACTGCCTTTATACAGCCAATGAAGTTGAAACAGCACTTAATTTAATGGCCGCTGAAATCGATAAAACAATAGGTGATAATGATCCTCTTGTATTATGTGTGTTAACAGGTGCGATTATTCCAATGGGACATCTACTAACTCGACTGTCATTCCCACTGGAAATCGATTATCTCCATGCCAGTCGTTATAGAAAACAGACATCCGGTGGAGAACTGGGCTGGTATACCGAAATGGATCATTCATTTGAAGGACGCACCCTGCTGATAGTGGATGATATCCTTGATGAAGGGGAAACACTAAAGGCGATTGTCGAATATTGTAAACAAGCCGGTGCAAATTCAATTTATACAGCCGTACTGGTCGAAAAAATGCATGACCGTAAAAGTGGCATAAAAGCAGACTTTGTTGGGCTCGAAACAGAAGACCGCTACCTGTTTGGTTACGGCATGGACTATAAAGGCTACTTACGAAATGCTAACGGTATTTACGCAGTAAAAGGAATGTAAAGATATGGCACGTATTGCAATAATTGGTGGAACAGGACTGACGTCTCTGGAATGCCTGGAAATTACTGGGAAGGAAATTGTACATACACCCTATGGTGAAGTATCCGCCACGTTAGTACATGGTTTGTTAGGTGGTAACGAAATTATATTTTTACCTCGTCATGGCTCAGGCCATACTATTCCTCCACATCGAATTAACTACCGGGCTAATATCTGGGCCCTGAAAGAAGCGGGTGCC
>JAPHRJ010000136.1 GCA_026196045.1 Gammaproteobacteria bacterium | reverse complement strand
GTAGTTTAGATAAGCGGTGGCACGAGCGTGCCCTTCACCCATGAAAAAGTAACGGGTGTCGGCCGTAAGGCGAAAAGGATAGTCATCAAGTTTAAAAAAATCGCGGTACATCGCAAAGTCTCAAATCCATTTAGCAGGGAAAATACTATAGTTGTAATTGTGCTGCCGAATAGAGGCTATTTTACTGATATGTCACGGTGATGGCTAGTTGATACGCAAGCTGTATTTGATGAAAACTTGCTCATACTATTAAAAACGATTGAAATGTGAACAGGTTCACATTTCAAGGCGCACTAATAGTATGGCGAATAAATGCCCAAGGTATTTTTTGAACACAAAAGCCAGGCTTTTCGTGGATTAGAGTGATTCCTTGTCTAATGAATATCGAGCCACAATCGCGAGCACTCCAACTATCGTCCCGACAGGAAAGAACAATAACAATAAGGCCGAATAAAACCAGAAGAATGCTTTTGCGACGCCTTGCGTGGAGGCAAGACACCTGAGGTAAATTAATGGAAAAATAAACAGAACTGTTGCCAGGCCCAGGAAAAATAGAAAGAGGTATAACCCTTCTTCACGGGAAAAAATTGAATCATCTAAAGTAAAAGCCCACATATATAATGTAAGACTTACACTGCCTAATAAGCCCCAAACCGCCCAGATGATCACGGCAATTTTGGCGACTTTAAACTTTGTGTCAATATCCAAAAAACCATTCCTGCTTAAAAACTGGCACCAGTCACAACCGGTGCCATAAACCATATTATTTAACGACACTCTCCAACAGAACCCACCGCACAGATACGACCATCAGTCCAGGTAGCATTATCAAATTTTGCTTTAATTATGATCGCATCGGTTAGATTAGCTCCACGCAGATTTGCACCCGTTAAATTCGCATCTAACAAATTCACCTTCATCAGGTTAGCCATCATCAGATTAGCACCTTCTAGATTTACAGCATGCATATGCGCACCTTCAAGATTAGCCATCATCAGATTGGCCCCTTTCAAACTTGCCAGTTGCAAAATTGAATAGGAAAGATTTGAACGACTCAGGTCAGCCTTGTCAAAACGGATTGAAGCCATTGAAGACTCGTGCATATCCAGTCCGGCAGCCTTTGCCCCTACCCTAACAGCCCATGAACATTGTGCCGCAGGTTCGAATTTACAAAGCGTATTCACGTCTTTAAGTTTATCCAGATCATCTGTCCATGCAGACACCAATCCAAGATAACCTGTTAATACTACGGTTAAAGCAAACTGCAGTGTTAATTTACCTGTATTTATCATGATATTCCCCCTTTAAATAATTTATGCCACTTACTATAGACTATATTACCCGGGCACATGAAATAAAAACAGTCAGTCTCTATTTTTCTATAAAACCGCAATAAACATCTACTCTTCCTGCTCTGCTATCTCAATTAGTTTTTTCTTATGCTTGCGGTGTTTGATCATTATTTCAACAACTTCATCTATACCATCAGTAATGGTAATAAGATCCATTTCTTTTTCGTCTATTGCATCATTTATCAGCATAGTACTACGTAACCAGTCGAGTAGCCCCTGGTAATACTCCGAAGCAAATAGCACCAACGGCATGTGATATATTTTTTCTGTTTGAATTAATGTTAAAGCTTCAAAAAATCATCCATAGCCCCAAAGCCACCAGGCATACAGACATCACCTTGCGAGCAAAAAAGTAACGATAGTTTAATGATGATTTTTGGTAAGTATTAGGTTTCAGTTCATAGGGAAGTTCAATATTTAAGCCTATGTTTTTTTATTTCTGTAATCCAACCTTATTCCCAGCTTTCATAATATCGGCACCACCAGCGATGATAATGGAGAAATTATTTTCTGAAAGTTTCCTGGATAGTGTTTCTGCTTTCCCATACCAGGGATTCTCTGGTTCAAATCTGGCAGAACCAAATATCGAAATAGCAAAACCGATATTCGATAACTTATCAAAACCTTCAGTAAAATTCACTGATAATCCTGAACATACGCCAGAATTCATCACCTTTCAAATCATCAATCATACCCAGCCTTTAATTATTCACAATCAAGTTTAAGAACCCCAGAAATCATATCCATTGTTTTTTTTATATCAATAGGCTTTATCAGGTAGTCTACAAAACCCGCGGTTAACCCCTGGTCAACTTCTCTTGGCATCGCGGCAGCGGTAACTGCGACAACTGGGATATCACAACTTGCTGGGGACTTCTGTAATATTTTCAATGCATCAAACCCGTTCATTCCCGGCATATTGATATCCATCAAGATCAGATCTGGATGGTTCTCAATTGCGAGCTGTATACCTTTATCACCTGTATTAGCTGAAAGCATATTAATATTTGGAAACTCTTCCACTACAATTTTCATCAGATCCATACTAAGAGGATTATCCTCGATGTATAACACAGTTTTTAGAGGACACTCTTCTTTTTGGCAGCGGTGCTGTAATGAGAATTCATCAACCAATTCATTTCTCAACCCCACAGGTTTATCTCGAGTCATAGGCACGTCTATCCAGAATACGGTTCCTTTTCCTTCCTGACTTTCAAATCCAATATCTCCGCCCAGTAGTTCCATAATTTTTTTACTAAGGGTGAGACCGATCCCTGTTCCTTCAATCGTACCGGCCTCTTTTCCTAGACGATCAAATGGCTTGAAAACATTGTCATGTTTATCTACAGGAATACCTGTACCCGTATCTTTTATACATACTCGAAATATATTATTGCTTTGTTCTTTTACAGACAGAACAATCTCACCATTTTCTGAGTTATATTTAACAGCATTCGTGATCAGGTTTAACAATACTTGCTTCAATCGTGTTGAATCACTTACTAACACAGGAAAGTCTGACTCCTTATAATCCTTTATTACCCTAACTCCTGTCTCATCAATGCGCGGCTGAACTAATACCAGGCATTCTTTCAGCACATCTAAATAATTAACTTCAGAATTATTAATGGCCAGCTCGCCAGCTTCAACTTTGCTTAATTCCAACACCTGATCAATCAAGTCAGTCAAATGATTTCCAGCTTTCATGATATTCTCAACAGCCTGCTGCTGTTTATCATTCAGCTCCCCTGACATCCCTAAATTTAACAATTGTGCAAAGCCCATCATCGCATTCATGGGGGTGCGTAATTCATGGCTTATAGAAGATAAAAATGAAGACTTTGCATTGTTTGCACGATCAGACTCTTCTTTGGCATTAATTAAGGCTTGTTCAACTTTATAATGCTGAGAAAGATCTGTTACAAAGGCATATGCCGCAATGGCACCCTGTTTTTCATTACGTAAAGTAGTAGCATTAAAGTGCGTATAAAGTTCTGTTCCATCTTTCTTGTTCAGAGTAACGTCATAAACTCGATGATTTGTATTACCGATTTTCGAAGTTTGCTCAATAAATATTTGTTGATTATCCTCATCAACAAAATCCATTGGAGTTTTACCCAGCATTTCTGCTTCATCATAACCAAGCATATTGCACAAGGCTTCATTTACTTCGAGTGTGCATTTACTAATTGGATCGATCATCCAGAAACCTTCTGCCGTGGTTTCAACAATGCTCCGAAATTTCTCCTCATTACGTTTTAATATGTCTTCACTTTCTTTTCTTGCAGTAATATCTTTATCTACACCTCGATACCCGGTTAGTTCACCATGTTCATCCAGAATGGGAACACCATTTGTTAACAGGCATACTAATTCACCATTTTTGCTTAGATTCCAGTTTTCCAGATCTTTTATCACTCGTTTGTTAGCAACAATATTCGAAAATAAACGACCAATACGCTCGGCCTCATCAGCAGGCATTAGATCAAAAGGTGTTGTTCCAATAATCTCTTCTGGTGTATAACCCAACACGCTTTCAATACTTCCACTTGCAAAGGTATAACAACCCTGCGCATCTACTTCCCAAATCCAGTCTGTTGTTGTTTCTAATAAATCCTGAAAACGTTTTTCCAACCCTTTTTGCGTGGCATCAGCATTTTTTAATCCTGTAATATCCATCCATGAACCAATAATTTCTGTCACCTCTCCATTGAGCCCTCTAATTAAATTCACATCATCCCTTACCCAGCAATAGTCCCCATCCATCAACTTAAAGCGATACTCATGCGATAAATTTTTTCTATTTTTTTCCTGTATTGCCTTGATGAAATTAGCCACTACATTTTCTTTATCATCCGGATGAATATTTTCAACCCAGAAGTCAGGTTCTGATAAACAATATTCTGGCTCATATCCAAAAAATTCTAAAATATTCTTACTAACGAAGGTTGGTATATATTTTCCGTCGTACAACTCACAGGTGTATATCACCGAAGGTGCCGATTGCATTAAATAGGAAAACCGTGCTTCACTCTTTTTAATAGTTTCTTCTGCTTGCACCCTTTCTGTAATATCTTGTGTTAATGAAGTTACACCGATTATTTTTCCATCTTTATCTATCAATGGTGTATTGTACCATTCGCAGGTTATTTTTCTTCCATCTTTAGTTATGTTGATATTAGTACTACGTTGAGCACCTTCCTGCTGTAACAAATCATTCCATATATGATCTATATGTTCTTTAACTGATTCAGGCACGATTAATTCTATTGCGTGCTTACCAATTGCTTCTTCAGCACTATAACCAAAGATGGTTTCTGCTGCCGGGTTCCAGGCCACTACATTGAAATCAGTATCCCAGTCAATCAATGCCATCGGAGTACTCTCTATATGCAGTCGGCAGCGTTGTTGTAACTCATTAAGTATATATTCAGTCTGACGTTTTTCAGTAATATCAACACCCATTGCAACTATATGAAAGTCACCATGTTCATCTTCTACCACGGAGTTATGCCAGGAAATTTGTATTAAACTGCCATCTTTTGCAACCCAGGCGTTCTCATATTGGCCAGGTATTGATGTCCTTTTTAGATCATAAAAAACTTTACGGACATTATCTCTAACTGAATCGGGTATAAGAATTTTCCAGATTTCTTTATTTTCAACTTCCTCGAAGCTATAACCCGTTTTTTCTTTACACGCCTGATTAAACTGTTCAATTCGTCCTTTATTATCCAGCACCACGACAATCGCATTCATTGACTCCAGTACCGCCTGGGTCAAATTGAAATCATGAGTATTTTTCTGAGCTGTCATTATTTTGTACAGTCTTCGTTTTAGTTATATGAACTCTGTAATTATTATGATTGCTACTTTATCTCACCACTTCAAAGGTTAAATATTAATATTATTTTTTTACTCTCAAATCCGGTAAATTGGCCTTGCCAATAACATGCAGGACAAATCCAGCACCAAAGAAAAAGACCACTGATGCGCCATAGGCCGCCACAATTGGATCATTAGGCAGACCATCCTGTCCTGTATAGAACGCCATAATTCCACAACCCACCCCTGAAATATAAAAAAGGATTGCTATAGCGAATGAAATTTTCTGTCCAATGTTTGTCTTTGCCATACTATTACTCCAGTTTATTTACTATTGACTATCATTTATTAAAAAACTATGTAAATCAGAGATCGCCTGAAATTGTTCAATATCAATATTTGCTTTTTTAAAATCGAAAGCATCAGGATAACCGCTGGCTTCCTCGGCTTTCTGTCTTGCTTCAGTTAACCAGTTCCCAGCAAGACCTTGTATTTTATTTATTTCTACCTGACTCAGTTGTTCCTGACATTGCTCCAGCACCTGGATAAAACCACTTCTAGACAAAGGTGTATGTATTCTCGCAATACTAGCCAGATCCATGTTTTTTATAGCCTGAATTAACTCAAGCGACTTTTCGGCTAATAATTCCTGTCTTGTCTTCTCTGAATATTCTTTTATTAACTCATCTATCAACCGATATTCATTTGTTCCGTGATGCATCTTCGAAAACAGCGTAATAAACGATTCCAGCGTTATCATTGCGTCATGTGTTTTACTAATATCACGGGATCGTTTTATCAGTTTTTCACAGAACCGACCGAGTTCATCAGTCGATACTGATAATGAAATTTTGGCTGTCTTACCTGATTTATCCATTTGTGAGTTCAATTAAGTTCCTGCCTGCATGACTATGAATTACGCAAAGGGATGCCAGTCATCTTCTTTCATATTTTGCCATTGTTCAATAAGGGAACGAGCCCTGGGCTCATAGATTTCATCTACCATTATTCGCATGAGTCCCATTGCTGGTAGTTCACCAATCCCGCCCTGCAGGTATTCACCGGCAATAAATACGTTAATGCCCTCATTTTCAAGACGACTTTTAATTATATTCGCTTCCAGTGAGTTGTTGGCTTCAAATACGCAAATCATGACATACTCATTACTCTGACTACACCTGTATAATCTAGGTTCAAAAAAAAACCCCGTCCAGTTGAACGGGGTTTTTTTTCATTTAATCACGACAGTGATTAATTCAGACTTTGATAATACTCAATCAAAATCTTGGCCACTTCAGGACGAGAGAATTCCTTAGGTGGTGCAATACCCTGGCCCAGCATTTCTCGTACTTTGGTACCAGACAGGAGGACAAAGTCATCCTTCTCATGGTCTGGGGCTTCGTTCATCATCACAACCTTGTTCAGTTTCTTCGACCAGGCAGTGTGATCAGCGCGGAAAATTTCGATTTCCAGAGCGCCCGCAGGAACTTCATCATCAAAAATAGTCTGAGCGTCAAATGCACCGTAGTAATCACCCACACCAGCATGGTCACGACCAATAATAAAGTGTGTCGCACCCATGTTCTGACGGAAGTATGCATGCAGAACCGCTTCACGTGGACCTGCATACAGCATATCAAAACCGTAACCGGTAACCATTACGCTGTTTGGTGGGAAGTACAGTTCAACCATTTTACGAATCGCGCCATCACGAACAGGAGCAGGAATATCACCTTTTTTCAGTTTACCCAGCAGCATGTGGATAACCAGGCCATCACAACCTAAACGATCCATAGCCATGTGACACAGCTCTTCGTGCGCCAGATGCATAGGATTACGAGTCTGGAATGCTACGATTTTCTTCCAGCCATGTTCCTGAATTTCATTACGAATTTCAACTGCGGTACGGAAAGTATCCGGGAAATCAGTCTGGAAGTAACTGAAGCTCAGAACCTGAATATCACCCGATACGGCAATACGGCCCTGGCTGTTGAAAGTAGAAACACCGTTGTGATCACTATCAGTGGTACGGTAGACTTTTTCAGTCATCACCTGCATCTGTGCGTCAGTAACTTCTTCAATCGCTTTTACATCCATCACAGCCAGAACGGGATTGCCGTCAACATTAGGATCACGTAAAGCAATACGCTTGGCACCTTTGATGGCATCAGCATTTTCCAGCAGACACAGAACAGGAACGGGGAAGAATGAACCGTCAGTCAGGGTCATTTTTTCAGCTGCGCCCATGGCATCAGCAACATTCATGAAACCTTGCAGAGGGTTGAAATACCCGGCACCCATCATGACTGCGTTACCCGCCGCCTGTGAGCTAATTACAACAGAAGGCAGGTTCGCTGCTTCTTTATTTAACTTCTGGTGTTCGTCAGAATCGTAGACGAATAATGGTTTTAGCTCATCGGAGCCCACTGGTTTAATCATTCTGCTCAACCTCGTTGTTAAGTACCCTCTCGGGTACAGTCATTTCAATAAAATAAAATCAGAAATTCGTTTGATCTATTCTGCTCGACTGGCTGAACGCGCGTTCTCGCATACAGTCGAACAACCCCCAAGTTCATAAGCGAAAGCAACTATACAACACTCTATTTGGGCAGAATAATAGGGACAATTAATAAGCCCATAGATTGTCAAACAGGTCAAAGATTGAGCATATTTGAATTAATATAAAAGGAATATTAACTCTATGATTTTTAACAACTAGCGCCAGAACTGGCAGCAAACAGACATTATTCACCAATACTGGCAAAATTCCATGCAGCAAAAAGACCTGGGTTCAATCGGCGTCTGTCGTCAGGGACTTATGAACCGTAATGACACTATCCGGGGCGGCGACAAAATGGGGAAGGGCAGGATCCAGCAACAGGGACAATTTAACGGGCTCTGAGTAGAGCCATCAACACAAAAGCTACAGCAGGTTTTATACCAACTTTTATATAAGTATTATAAAGCACCGCTCCATTCAATAGTTTCATTTATTCAGGGGTATCAGAATGATATAAGATGGAATAACTAAAACATACTGACAACAGGGGTTTGCACAATGCCCCGTGAAACATGTAAAGTGTATGCATGAGTAAGAAAAAAATCTATGTTGCTGAAAGTGGCATCCATGGCAAAGGCCTGTTCGCCAAAAAACCTATCCAGGCTGGTGAGCTTATCGGTGTTGTGCAGGGTAAAATAACCAGGAAAAATGGTGACCATGTACTCTGGGTCAATGAAGAATATGGTGTCCGGGTTCAGTGTGATATGCGTTATATCAATCACGATCCCAAACCTAACGCCTGTTATTACAACACACTAGAAGTAATCGCCCTGCGTGACATTGCCCCAGATGAAGAAATTACCCATGACTACCAGTGGGATTAAGCAGAAGTAAATACTATTTACTGCTTACGGGTAAAGACCCAGGTATTACCTTTTGTTAGTGACTTATTGAAGCGATAACCATCTTCAGCAAAGTCTTTTATGGCTTCCGGATCGGTTAACTGATTCTGAATTATATAACGACTTAGCAAGCCACGAGCTTTCTTGGCATACACGCCCAGAATTTTGTATTCACCGTTTTTATAATCTTTGAATGCCGGTGTAATAATCTCGGCATTAAGTAACTTCGGCTTAACGGACTTGAAGTATTCATTGGAAGCCAGGTTAACCAGATAATCAGATTTTATTTTTTTAAGCTGCTTGTTTAATCCATCCGTGATGGTTTCACCCCAGAATTCATATAAATTCTTACCGCGGTCAGTTTCAATTTTACGTCCCATTTCCAGACGATAAGGCTGCATCAAATCTAAAGGACGTAACAACCCATACAGGCCGGACAAAATGCGCAGGTGTTTTTGTGCAAACTTGAAATCATTAGCATTAAAGGTTTCGGCATCCAGTCCTGTATATACATCCCCTTTAAAAGCCAGCACAGCCTGCTTGGCATTCTCTGGTGTAAAGGGTGTTTTCCATTTGGCAAAACGATCAAAGTTCAGCTCTGCGATTTTCTGACTGACCTGCATGATCTCAGCAATATCCAGTACTGAATACTTACGCGCACGATTAATAAGTTCCTGTGAATCATCCAGGTAATCAGGTAGCGTTCTGATTTTAGTTTTAGGAGGAGTTTCATAGTCCAGCGTTTTAGCTGGAGAAATAACTAATAACATAAGATTTTAATTCTACGTATTAATGAAAGATAATAAATTTATTTTAATGGACTTAGACTACCCACTGCCACACGTTTACCTTTGGAATAAATAGCGATCTTCTTATCTTCTCGAGCTAAATCCAGGCAGGTTTGATGGCCTTTTAAACGACCAGTTTCCCATTGACGACAATACTGTCCCTGTTCATTGACCCACCAACGACCCTGCTCACCTTTTTGATTCACAAGACGACCCTCTTTATGAAAATCCAGTGAATACGCTGATTGTGTTCTTAAATAGGTGCCATTTAATTTCTGGCCTGACAGCAATGATGAAACTTCGGATTTATCCCTGAGATAATCTACTGCAAAAACTGAACTTACGATCAAACTCAGTAATACTATAAATGTTGTTCTTAACATTGGGTTTCCAGTCTAATAAATTTCTATTTAACTCGCGGCAGTCATTTTGGCATCAAGATTTAACTCATCACACAGGGTAATAAATTCATCCCGCAGTATCGTAATCGACTGTTCTGGTGGAATACCAATTACCATGTGCAAAGCAAACATCGGTGTGCCGGTATGGGCAGCTGGATAGCGACTGGTATCCAGGTCAACAATATTGATCTGTCGACTAGAAAAGAAATTGGCAATCTCATTCACAATACCCGGATGGTCGATGGAAACTACCTCAACATCATAGGGGGCCAGTACTGCATTATCTGATTTACTGCTTGTGGGTTTGACCAGTAAACGCATGTTCAACTGTTTTTCCAGCTCATCCGTCTTCTTGATCAGCTTCTCAATTGACTCGCTGGAACCACCGACAAGCATTAAGATAGCAAACTCACCACCCAGCACACTCATACGACTATCTTCAATATTCAACTGATTGGCACCCAGTGCATCCGTCAGTTCACCCACGATGCCCGGACGATCTGCACCTAATGCCGTAATAACGAGTTGTTCATGCATGCGCACTACACCTTTCTTATCTTATGGATCAAAGGCTTTATTATAGTGAGAAAAATGGAGCGCGGGTATTATTTTCAGATTTTTCTTTTCTGAACCACATCATAATCCGCATAGACCGCAGGGGAAAGGGGTTGGTACTAACCAACCCCGGATGAAAAGATAAAAACGGTATTATTCCATTGCTTCAAACGGCATAACAACCAGGGTAGATTCAAGCTCATCCCTCTCTGTTCTGTCTGCGTCATTATCTCGACCAGTGACCAGCTCATCCATGGTTTCAAAAGGCCGTTGTGTGGGAGGTGAAACTTCCATTTCATTTTCACGTTCCATCGCCGCCTCTCGATCATTACCGACTGAATCCAGTCTTTCAACAGCATCACTATGTCGATCCTGTGCATCACGCGCCCAACCTTCTCCAAAAGGACTATTGTGGTCAGCCATTGCATTACCGCTTAAACCCAGTGTTACTAATAATGTAAATACAGTTGTTAACTTACTCATTTTCTGTTTCCTCGTTTAATTAATACTACCTTTCGATAATTATTAACACGCACAAACAGAAAAAAATGTTCCACTAATTTACAAGCTAACTACATCTGTCACTGATTTTGTGACGTACCCGACAATGTCCCCAGGAAACTGACAATATCTTTTACCTGCTTGTCATTCAGTTTTTCATTCAATTGCAAATGTCCCATCAGACGCACGGCTTCTTCCAATGAAGCTATCTTGCCATCATGAAAATAAGGTGCAGTTCGAGCCACATTACGCAAAGATGAAACTTTAAACACCATACGGTCATCCGGATATTTGCTAATCTCGAATAGACCTTGATCTAACTGGTTAGCATAAGCGTTTTCCTTCCCCATTTTTTCCAGCAATGATCCACCAAGCATGGCACCATCATGACAGGACACACAATTTACTTTGATAAATGTTTCCAGGCCACTTAGTTCTGATTCATTTAAGGCATTGGTATTACCTTTCATAAAATCATCAAAGCGACTGGGCGTAATTAAAGTACGTTCAAAAGCGGCAATGGCTTCTGCAATATTCTGATAAGTCAGTGCTGGTTTAGCTTCAGGAAAGACTTTTTTAAATACCGTCTTGTATTCTGTTATAGCAGAT
>JAPHRJ010000064.1 GCA_026196045.1 Gammaproteobacteria bacterium | reverse complement strand
TTTACTGAGAGGCGTACTAAAATAAAAACCTTGATAAATATGACATCCCTTATCATGCAGGAAGTTAAGCTGTTCAATCGTTTCCACACCTTCTGCAACTACTTTTAATCCCAGGTGTCTGGACATAGAAATAATCGTTTCTGCAATAATCGCATCACTTGTACTATTCGTTACATCCTGAACAAAACTATCATTAATCTTTAATTGATCCAGGGGTAAGGCCTTAAGGTAAGCCAGTGATGAATACCCCGTACCAAAGTCATCAATTGAAAAACGAATACCCATTTTCTTTAGCGCATTCATTTTTTGAATGGTATCGTTAATATTCTCAATCACAATACCTTCTGTTAGTTCAATGACAAGATGTTCAGGATTCACATCTATTTTATCAATAATATTTGCCAGGCATGAAACAAAGTTAGCCTGACGGAACTGCATGGGACTGATATTGATTGCAACATGCTTAATAGGAAATTGTTTACTGAACTCACAGGCTTCTGCAAACACCCATTCACCAAGCTCAAGAATCAGACCCGTCTCTTCTGCAATAGGAATAAACTCACCAGGATTGATTAACCCTTTCTCAGGGTGATTCCAACGTACTAATGCCTCAACACCAACAATCTTGCCACTGTAATCAAGCTGTGCCTGGTAGTACATTTCATATTCATTATTTGCGATTGCAGAACGTACATCTTTTTCCAGCATCAGGCGCTTATCAGCGGTTTCCTGCATTTTAGTATCATAAAATCTTACTGTGTTTCGGCCTTCTCGCTTGGCTTGATACATGGCCGTGTCAGCTTCACGCAAAATGGTGGCTGCAGTACTATTGATATCCGGATAAATCGTAATGCCCATACTGGACGTAATAACATGTTCGAATTCCTGTAACCGATAAGGTTCACAGATCGCATCCTGTATTTTCTTTGCTACACATAATGCCTGATCAACAGCCTCATCTCGAGTTGCATATTCTGCTGTAATTAATACAACAAATTCATCGCCACCAAGGCGTGATGCAATATCATCACTACGTAGTGTGTCGCGCAAACGATCAGCCAGTTGAGTTAGCAGGCTATCTCCAATGTGATGACCCAATGAATCATTGAGCATTTTGAAGTTATCAAGATCAAAGTAGAGAAGACTACCGAAAGTATTATGGCGCTTGGCAACTTCTATTTCATGATCCAGGGATTCCTGTAATAGACGTCGATTTGCCAGATCGGTAAGTGGATCAAAAAATGCTAGCTGTTGAATTTTTTCCTGAGAATGTAATCGTTCTGCTGTTGTTAACACATGCAAGAACTGATCAGCAATTTCTCCAGAGAATCGAATTTCATCGTCATACCAGTCACGCGGCTCACCCACATGTTCAAAACAGACAACAGCTTTTAATTCTCCGCCAATACGAATAGAAGAATTCAGTAACGAGGAAATACCATGTTGTTTAGTATATTCCGCCATTTCTGATATCCGACTATCTGTATGTACATTTTTAACTGCGATTGTACGTTCCGTCTTAACCGCCGAAAAATAGTTAGGGTAATTTTTTAAATCAATTTGGTAGTTGCTAGCATGTTCACCAGTCTCAGCATTATAGATATCTATTGCATTTAACGTTTCATTTTCTACATCGATTGACCAGATACCACATTGAGCAATCTCCATTACTTTGGTAGCAGTCTCATTAATAGCAACAGCTGCTTTATGAACATCACCTCTAAATAAATATTCATTTAATGATAATTCAACAATAGAAAGGTACTGTTTCCTGACCCTTTCAACTGACACCAGTTTATGCTTATGCTCTTCATTGCGCTGATTAATCTCTATAAGTAAATCATTAGTACGCCTGGCAACTCGCTCCTCAAGCTTTTCCCTTGACTCTTCCAGCTCATTTTGGACTTTGAATAATTTTTCACTACGATGATTAAACCAAAACGCAAGGTTACCTAATTCACCCTTGTCATTAATGTCAATTAACCCATCACTAGAATTATTAATTTCTGAAAATTTCTTCAACTGTTGTGACATGGTGACAATCGGTCTAACAAGAAGGTGTCTCACTATCAAAAGGATAACGACCAGAGAAACACACATCACGACACCAATCGTCATCATCAGGTTTTTATAGATTAAATTAGTAGCCGCTGTCGCCTTGCTATACGGCATTACGGTAACAATTTTCCAATATGTATGTGGCATTTCAAATACAGATGCGTACGCTGCCTCATTAAGCCATATATCTTTTTTTATGAAAAATTGAGAGTGTTTTTGATAAGCCGGATTCTTTTCATCTAACATAATGCCAATCACGGCTGACATAAGCTCGGCTTCATTCTGGTTTATCTGGTAACTATCTGAAAGCAGCTCATCAGAAATATTTTTCTCATAGCCCCCCAAATTTTTTGCATAGTTAATATTTTTAGTTATTGATTGATTAACGGCTTCTGCTACCGGAAAAAATTCCGGTTTTTTAGCAACTAATTCATTAACGGTTATGAAGTTCTCAGTAATGTTGTTTTGTTTATCATAAGAAAAAACTTTAGTCAGTATTGTGTCCGGGTATGAAAGAAATTTACCATTACGATCTACAGCAAAGGCATAGCCACCATAAGACTTAGAAAAAGTTTCCAGTAACGCCTGCAAGCCTTCCAATTTCAAATCAACGGTTGACACACCATAGAATTCATCATCCTTATACATTGGCACTGTTACGGTAACCATCGGTTGATAGGAGTATGGATCCATATATGATTTTGACCAGAAGACCTTTTCCTCCGTTAAATACCGCGCAGGAATATACCATTCTTCATGATGGTATCCAGGACCTTCTGGATTATTGTAATCATCAAAATACTGCAGCGTCCCACTGACATCACGACCCCAGAAAAAACTGCGCCGCTCTACTTCTTTTTGATATTTGTATGGTTCAGGCCACACGCCACCACCCGCTATAAAAGATTCAGTTCCTTTATAGTTAAGCAGGTGATAAATTAATCTTTTGTCTGATTCAACATCCGTTGATAACTGTTCTCCAAGATTAGCCAGGCTGGTTGCCAGTGCCTGAGCCTGTAACACTCGTCGACCCAGTTCGGATACGATATTTTGTCCAGCCATCCGAACTTGCTCATAGGCCTGCTGTTCCAGCTGTTTTTTACCAACAGTTGAAAAAACAAGAAGAATGGCAAATAAAATAAATACGAAGGAAAGTATAAAAATAGCCGGGATTTTAAATTGGAGACTCTTCCAGATGCTACTCATCGACTACTACCCACTAAAATCCTGCTAATAAAATTCGACCAACGGAGGAAGATAACTATTGATCGAATATGCCCTGAATTATACAAGGCCATAAGGTTATTCTTGAAAGGTGACTACATATTTAATTCAGGTTTTTAACTTAGGCAGTTTTATCCAGGCTATGGATCATATTGATAAGTTCGGCTTCTGTTTTGCTCATCCCACAGATATTAATCAACTCATTTACATCTGAACCATTCTGGCTCATTTTAATCGCATGTTCATAAGATTGATTAGCAGACTCATAGATATCGAGTTGATCCTGTCGTTCAGCTAATCGGCGGTGCCGCCGTTCAACTTCTAACATTCGCTGCCCCATTCCAACTGAAGCGGTAATTAAGGCACGCAGATCCTTTTGCAGTTTTCTAACTTCGTCATTCTCTCGTTTCATCTTCTTACTATAAAGATGAAATACACTCATATTAATAGCCAATACGAGTAAGCAACCTATCAAAGCCCAACTGCTCCATTCCCAGCTATTCACTTCCAGGTTACTTATAGTCATTAACACTTCATTCATTGTAATGTCCTCAGGCATATTCATCAATTTCTGGAGCTGAATCGCTATCTCTGTCCTGATCGGAATTGTTTTCCTTTTCTTTCACCGGATGTTTTGGCTTGTTTCTAACCTTATCCGACTGTTGGGATGGCGTTAGCAGCCGGCCCGGCCATGTCCGTGATAGCGGCTTGATGTTGCCTGTATCTGCCATTACAAGGAAGCAACCTCACTCCATTCTTCGACCGACAGCAGTTTATTAACATCAACCAGGATCAGAAGCTCTTCACCTTGCGAGGATACGCCCTGAATATATTTAGAGCTTTCATCATTCCCCACATTCGGAGCGTTATCAATCTGTGATTCATGAATATCGGCCACTTCTGCCACGCTATCCACCAGGATTCCCACAACCTGATTATCCGCCTCAATAATAACAATACGAGTTGAATCATCGGCTTCTTTGTCCATCAGGCCAAAACGACGACGTAAATCAACAACTGTGACCACATTGCCGCGCAGGTTAATAATTCCAAGTACATAATCAGGCGCACCCGGTACAGGTGCAATTTCTGTCATGCGCAGTACTTCCTGTACCTGCATCACCTTGATACCGTACTTTTCATGATCCAGTCGGAATGTTACCCACTGGATCACCGGATCATCATTACTTGCCAAAACCTCACTCATGGATCTATCTCCTAAATACTGAAACGGCAGGCTGACACCCATTTGTCAAAAGACTGACAGCCGGTTTTCGACGTTTAATCAGTCCTACCATTCCTATGTGTTTGATTTATATCTATCTATTCAGGTTTACTACCTGTATTCATACACTAAGGTTTCGACAACTTCACAAAAATCTTGAATTTATTTATAGAAAAGCATAATTCATGCCATCACGATAATATGTATATACTCACTATGGAACGTGGAAAAACTCAGGAATAAATCAGGGAACAACAAATTAGAAAAATGTAAAAAGTATTTGAGAGAGCCTAAGCAGCAGTATTAGTCAGAACCCTTAATCAGTTTCTCGGCAAAAGCTCGGGTATCCAGTAAAGCGCACATGTGATCAATGACTGTACCTAACAACCATTTTCGACTAGTACGCTGACTACGCCAACGTACCTGTTCATGTTTAAGGGTAATTACTTCTGCAACCTCATCCACCGCCAGTCCCCAGCGTCCTTCATCAATCAGGATAATTCGAGTAATACGTTCGGAGGGATCATCACCTGCCAGTGCTTTTAACTTGTCCGCAGGAAACACCAGACGAGCCGTATCCACAACAGGAAGACTGTTACCCAAATGTTGCAGGATCCCAAGAAAAAAGTCAGCGTGCCCAGGCATTTCTGTCAGGTCATCTTTCCATTCCACTACACCACTGAGTTCATCCAGTGGAACCGCCAGGCCCAGTCCAGCCACTTTGAATAACATGGCCTGGAATTCCCTCGCCTGTTCTGCCCCATTTTTTTGAGGAACCTCTTCAACAACTTCAGGTTCAAGCTCAACTCGACTTTCAACCGGAGTTGAAACCACGGTTTCCTGGAATGGAACCACTTTTTCTTCTGGTCTGGCGACGATCGGAGCTTCAGCCAGTTCAACCACTGTCTGTTCAGTTATGCTCTCTGCAATTTTTTCTTCGACAGGCTCACGCAGCAATGAGTCCAGAAACATGGACAGAGCCAGCTTTTGTTCAACTAGAGGCTCATTATCATTGGTCATGAGGAGCTCACTATTTTCAACTCTGGGCTGTTGCTATTCGCTTTCAACAGATCATTGAGCAAGGCATCATAAGCCTGCGAACCCCTGGATGAGGGCTGCATAATTGATAAGGGTAATCCACGTTTACTCGCTTCCCGGAAACGGGTGTCGACTGGAATAACGGATTCCCAGAGATCCTGCCCATATTGAGTACGTAGGGTTTTCAGACTATCAAAAGCGGCTCGGGTACGGCGATCAAACATGGTCGGAACAATGGTGTAAGTAAACTGGTTTTTGCGTGCGCGATAAATCATTTTCAATGTCCGCATCATACGTTCCAGTCCTTTGATAGCCAGAAACTCAGTTTGTACCGGTAACAGCAAGTGATCACAAGCTGCCAGCGCATTCACCATCAGGATACCCAGTAAAGGAGGACAATCTAGCAACACATAGTCGAACTCATTCTCAAGTTGTTTTAATGCGCGGCACATGACCAGGCCCTTGCCTTCCTGGCTACCCAGCTGTCGATCCAGTGTCGCTAATGCGGTTGCAGCGGGTAATAATTGTAGACCATTCACTTCAGTCTGGAAGAGAATATCTTGCGCGGGGGTGGCTGAATGAACCCCAGGTCCCTGAAAAAGAAGATAAATACTTTTCTCCAGATCATCTGGATCAAGGCCAAAATATGAAGTCATGGAGCCATGCGGATCCATGTCGACAAGTAATACCCGCTTGCCACGATTGATTAGATGGCCTGCCAGGTTAACAGCCGTCGTGGTTTTACCCACGCCACCCTTTTGATTTGCAACTGCCCAGATTTTCAAACTAACACCCTCACAAACCACATGGTTATTATGTGATTCTGTACTGCTTTAAGCTTTGCTCATTTATTGTTCGATTTCCAGCATTCTGCGAGCATTTTTGTGCGCCAAAATAACCACAGCAACCCGTCGGTTACTACGACGCCCTACCGCCGTGGCATTATCCGCCATGGGCCGGAACTCCCCAAAACCTATAGCGGACAATCTTTTCGGATCCACACCATTTTTTGAAAAAAGATGCACCACGCTTGCCGCTCGAGCAGCAGAAAGTTCCCAGTTTGAGGGATAAACTGTCGTACGGATAGGCAGGTTATCCGTATGACCTTCAACATCAATGTGGTTTGGCAGGTTACGTAATACTTCGCTCAACTCTTCCAGAATAGGATAGGCTTTATCATAAAGTTTGGCCGCTCCGCTAGTAAACAGGATGCGGTTACTCATTTCAATTTTTACCCACAATTTATCCCTGGTAATTTTAATCAGTTTGTTGTCAACCAGAGGTTTAAGAGATTCGTTCAAGTCATTGGCAATATTCTCCATTTGCCGGATATGCTGGTTATTCTTCGGTTTGAGCTTAACGACATTAATATCCTTGTGTTCATCCTCAATTGGTTTGATAGTCTTTTGCTCTTCACCGATCTGAATAGGATCCAGAGATTTAGGTGGAGTCTTAAAGGCTTCTACTAACGTATCAGATAACACACGGTACTTGCCTTCATTGACTGAAGACATGGAATACATAACAACGAAAAAGGCAAACAGCAACGTAACAAAATCGGCATAGGAAACCATCCAGCGTTCAGTGTTTTCATGTTGTTCTTTCTGTCGCCGACGTTTTCGCATAGAGGTCTCAGGGTTGCTATTATTCAGGCGTGGCTGTTATTCAGAATAGTGCTGTAACCAGGCCATCATGACTTAGTTCATATAACTCAGAAGTTTGGTTTCGATGTTTCGTGGATTTTCGCCCTCGGCAATTGAAGTCATGCCTTCAACGATCATTTCTCGATACAGGGTTTCAGTTTCCACAATGTGGCCAAGTTTTTTGGCAATAGGCAGAAACAACAGGTTGGCGGCACCAACACCATAAATAGTTGCGACAAAGGCTACAGCAATACCACCACCCAATTTACTTGGATCAGACAGGTTACCCATGACCTGAATTAAACCTAATACCGCACCAATGATTCCTATGGTTGGGCTATAGCCACCCATGCTTTCAAAAACTTTTGCCGCCTGACTATCAAAACGTTCCTTGGTATCAATATCCACTTCAAGAATATTGCGAATGATTTCAGGCTCACCACCATCGATCAATAATTGCAGTGCTTTTTGAGCAAATGGATCCGTTTCCTGCTCTTCAACATTTTCCAGTCCTAGCAAACCTTCTTTACGTGCAATATTGCTCCAGCGAATGATTTTATCGATGGTTTCTTCATAATTTAGTTTGGGTGTATAAAAAACCCAGAACAACATACGCATGGCACGCATAAAAATAGCCGCAGGTGACTGCAACATAACAGCACCAAACGTACCACCAATAACAATCAACACAGCGGGGCCATTAACCAATGTACTGATATGGCCACCCTCAAGGAACTGTCCCACCAGGATGGCTGCAATGCCCACTATCAATCCAACGATACTCAGGATATCCATTAAGATTCCTTAAATAAGCATTGAAAGGTAAAGTAGGAACAGGCAGACATACTAATTACACCCGCTTAATAATATTGGTTGCTATATCATTCAGATCTAAAACTTTAGTCGCCAGACCTGCCTGTACAATCGCGGCAGGCATACCATAAATAACACAACTGGCCTCATCCTGAGCCCAAATTTCTGAACCCGTTTGTTTCAAAATCTTTGCTCCTTCACGACCATCGGCCCCCATACCAGTTAATACAACAGCCAGGGTTTCTTTTGGATACACTTTGGCAATAGAAGCGAAGGAAAAATCAACAGAGGGTTTATAAGTCATACTAGGATCACTTTCGATCACTTTGACGCGGGCATTTCCTGCTCGTCCATCAATCGTCATTTGCATACCACCAGGAGCGAGTAAAGCTGTTCCAGGTTTGAGCACATCGCCATCTTTTGCTTCCTTAACAGAAATGTTACATAACTGATCCAGGCGGTTGGCAAATGCCGGTGTGAAGGTACCTGGCATATGTTGCATCAATACTATAGGAATCGGGAAATTAGCTGGTAACTTTGTTAACACTGCCTGTAAAGCAACAGGGCCACCTGTTGAAGTCCCAATTGCCAGTAGTTTGATTGGCCCAGTCGTTGAACTGGCCAGCCTGGGTGCTGTAATTGTTGTATGGGCACTAGCTGCTTTAGTCCCTAACGATGATGTTGGAGTTGTTGCTTTTGTTGACGTTGTTGATGGGGCAACAGGTCGTCTTGCCTGTACTGGCCGTTTCCGTGCTAACGAAAATACACGCTGGCATAAAAGTTTTTTAGCTTCATCCCGATCCTTTGCGATGTCTTCAAATTTCTTCGGTAGAAAATCCATTGCACCGGCATCTAATGCATCCAGCGTTGCCTTTGCTCCATCCGTTGTTAATGATGAAAACATAATAATGGGTGTTGGGGTACGCGACATAATGGTTTTAGTCGCCGTAATACCATCCATGATGGGCATTTCAATATCCATAGTGATGACATCAGGTTTTAATTCCGCTGTTTTGGAAATTGCATCCTGGCCATTTTCAGCCATACCAATAACTTCAAGTCGCGCATCATCATTGAGCATCTCTGCGACACGTCTTCTGAAAAAACCGGAATCATCAACTACAAGTACTCGTGCCACCATCAGTTATTACCTTCTGAAAACCAATGATGCTTGTAAATTCCATGATTTAGCATTTGCATAATATTAGTAGGTAGCAACTCCACTCTGTTTTCCTCAAGATTATCTATAGCAGCAGGGAATAACGCTACATCACTGCCGATCTAAAACTGCGTTATTCGTAATGACTATTCTGTTATGCCCTCAGGCATACATTTTTATCAATCCAGGAACATCAAGAATAATGGCGATACCACCATCACCTGTAATCGTCGCTCCCGCCATTCCGGATATACCATGCAACATGGTACCCAGTGGTTTAATCACGACTTCTTCCTGACCGATCAGTTCATCAACAATGAAACCAACCTTCTGGTTACCAACATGCACGACCACAACATGTCCTGTTTCCGGTAACTCGACATTTTGTTGTCCATTAACCAACCAGCGATTGAGATAAAACAAAGGTAAGGAACGTTCCCTGACCAGGATAACAAGTTGACCATCGACCACATTAGTTTTAGTTAGATCAAGGTGGAAGATCTCATTTACATTGACTAGAGGTAAGGCGAATAATTGTTCTTCAAGTTTCACCATCAATGTTGACATAATGGCAAGCGTTAAAGGTACTTTAATACTTAAGCGACTTCCTTTACCCAGTTCCGAATCAATTTCAACGGTACCATTAAGTTGAGCAATACTGGTTTTAACAACATCCATACCCACACCACGACCAGAGATATCTGAAATTTCTACCTTGGTTGAAAACCCAGGTGCAAAAATCAGGTTATAACACTCATGATCATCCAGCCGAGATGCGGCTTCTTTATCCATCAGTCCTTTATCAATCGCTATTTGTCGCAGCACATTCGGATCCATACCCTTACCATCATCTTCGATCGATAGCAGGATGTGATCACCTTCCTGTGAAGCGGCCAGTACAACCGTACCCGTTCTTGGTTTACCTGCTGCCTCACGTTCATCTGGTAATTCAATACCATGATCAACTGCATTTCGTACAAGATGCACCAATGGATCAGCCAGGGCTTCAACCAGATTTTTATCCAGATCAGTTTCTTCACCGATCATTTCCAGGTTAATTTCTTTTTTCAGACTACGAGCAATGTCACGAACAACACGGGGGAAGCGACCAAACACTTTTTTGATCGGTTGCATACGTGTTTTCATTACCGATAACTGTAAATCAGCCGTAACCAGATCAAGGTTAGCTACCGCTTTGAGTAATTCTTCGTCACCACTGGTTTCACCAAGGCGAGTAATTCGATTACGACACAGAACCAGCTCACCCACCATATTCATAATGTCATCAAGACGACTGGTATCTACTCGGACTGAGGTTTCTGCCTGGGGCTTTTCTTTAGCGGGTGCTTTTGCTGCCACTGGTTTTGCTGGAGTTTTGGCAACCGGTTCAGCTGTTTCTGCTTTTGCTACGCTAGCTGTTGCCTGTGGTGCAGGAGTATCCGATACAGCAGCACTGGAATTTGTTGCTTTGAACTGACCTTTACCATGCAATTCATCTAGCAGGGCTTCAAATTCATCTTCAGAAATCTCATCATCTGAACCTGCAATGGCCGGCTTTACAGGTTCAGCTTTTACAGGTTCACTGGCAACAGGGGCATCTACGCTACCAAATTTACCTTTGCCATGTAAATTATCCAGTAAGGCTTCGAACTCATCATCACTAATATCATCAGCACCACTGGCTTGCCCGGTAGGTGCGGCTTGAGGTGAAATATTTTCTTTACCATCAAGTACGTTTAATAACTGGTCAAACTCTTCATCGGTAATATCTTTACCACCGCCCACTGTTGAGGAAGAATCAGAAGATCCCGTTTCTGCTGCAACTTCAGCCGATGTATCCATAACAGGTTCTACTTCAGGTTGTTCAACAGAAGCAGGTTCATTAGCTTCAGGAACAGTGAAACATTCCAATGCAGTTAACATGGCTTGATCTGCTTCAGCCACTTGTTCACCGCCCCGCAAAGCATCAAATTGTTCACCCAGTACATCAAGTACTGGTAGAATGGTATCCATTAACTCAGCAGTGATCTTACGTTCACCATTACGCAATAAATTAAAAATATCTTCTGAACGATGACATAGTGCTACCATTGGTTCAATGGCAAGAAAACCTGCACCGCCTTTAATTGTATGAAAACCACGGAACACGGCATTGAGCATATCCATGTCATCTGGACTCTGCTCAAGGTCAACTAACTGCTCATTCAACTGTTCGAGTATTTCACCCGCTTCGATGAGAAAGTCTTGTAGGAGTTCATCATCCATACTTTATTGTTCCTCTAAATACTATTCAGCAACGTACAACTAGAAGCCCAAACTGGACAGTAAGTCATCAACTTCATCCTGTCCTGAAACCGTATCACCGCTATCTACACCCGGTACTATTGGGCCTTCAAGTTCAACAGTACTTTTCTTGTGTGGTTCGACATGCTCGGGAAGTCCTGCAATTTTAATCAGGTTCACCAGGTTGCCTTCTACCTCTGCAACCAGATTGATAACACGCTTAATAATCTGGCCAGTCAAATCCTGAAAGTCCTGCGCCATGAGAATATTATTTAAATGGGCTTTTACCTGGGTAAAGCTATCTGACTGTGAAGTGAAATAGTCATCCATACCTTTACTCATATCGCGGAAATCATCTACCGTCATTTCTCGGTTGGTAAATTTCTGCCAACCGTCCATTAATTCCTTTGAACGTTGTTCCATCTGTTCACACAGAGGAATAGATTCTTCGACAGCGGTTAAAGTACGGTTTGCTGCATCGTCTGTTTTTGTAATGACATAGTTCAAACGTTGACGGGCATCAGGAATATCATTTTCTGCAATATCTGTAATACGATCATCCATGCCAAAGGCACCGATGGCATCATGCAATTCACGAGTTAATTTACCAACCTCCTGATACAAGTTTGTTTCACGGACACTGGCAAGCTCATCAATGACTTCCTTGGCACCAGCTTCATCACCATTTTCCAGACTTACAAGTAAATCCCGGACTCGTGCAATATTGTCTTCATTTATTATTGTATTTTCAGTCATTCCACTGCCTCTTTAATTCGTAGTTCCCTAGCTTTCCAAACGTTCGAAGATTTTTTTCAGTTTTTCTTCCAGCGTTTGAGCAGTGAATGGTTTGACAATATATCCGTTCACACCAGCCTGTGCGGCCTCAACAATCTGTTCTTTCTTCTGTTCTGCTGTCACCATCAAAACAGGTAAAGAGGCAAGTTTCTCATCAGCACGCACTGCTTTTAAGAGATCGATTCCCTGCATCCCCGGCATATTCCAGTCCGTGACTAATAGCTCAAAACTTCCTGATTGAAGCATTGGCAGTGCGGTTAAACCGTCATCAGCCTCTTCCGTGTTGGTAAACCCCAAATCACGTAGTAAATTTTTGATAATCCGCCTCATGGTAGAAAAATCATCTACTACGAGAATTTTGATATTTTTGTCCACTTAGTTTCTCCACTCATATCAGAATTATCTGAACAAGTTGTTCATACTATGCCCATACCTGTTAATACAGGTACATCTGGCAAATTATAAAAATCTTATCGGCCACTTCCATCAGTAACTTAAGTACATGTTTTAAAATTTATTCCAGCTAGAAAAACGAATATTGTGAATAAATTTTCGTCAATATTTTGCAGTTTGCTGAAAATTACGAAGAAGGAAAAACTGACAGAAATCTGCCCGGTTTTAAAAAAGCTGGGTTTAACGAGAATTCAGGAAATGGAATTATGATACTGCTTGAATGTGCCTAAGCAGCACATTTGACCACAGTGAAACTACGAAGATTTTGGGCAGAAAATATATGTAGGAACAGAACTTGTTATTTTTCTTCCATGCGTGCTGACATGCGAGCCTGTAAACGAATGACTGCCTGACTATGAATCTGGCTTACACGGGATTCACTAACCCCCATAACCGCGCCAATTTCACGCAAATTAAGTTCTTCATCGTAATAAAGCGCCATCACCAGTCGCTCACGCTCAGGTAAACTGGCAATTGCTTCTGAAACCACGCGTTGTACGTCTTCATTTTGCAGACCATCCAGAATACCTGGGCCGCCATCAGACATGTTTTCAAGCATGGATTCTTCACCAATCCCCATGTCTTCAAAACTCAGTACTTTGTGGTAACTATTGTCCTGCAGGATCTTGTAATATTCCTCCAGACTCATTCCCAGGCTATCCGCAATTTCGGTATCACGGGCGTCACGGCCCTCAGTGTGTTCGATTTCACGTACGGCTTCCGCAACCATACGGGCTTTGCGATGAACGGAGCGAGGAGCCCAGTCGTTCTTGCGGATTTCGTCCAGCATGGAACCACGAATACGAATCCCGGCGTAAGTTTCAAAACTGGCACCCTGATTCTCGTCGTAATTACGAGAGGCTTCTAACAAACCAATCATTCCAGCCTGAATCAGATCTTCAAGTTGGACACTGGCTGGCAGCTTATTGATCAAGTGACAGGCAATACGTTTTACCAGTGGGGCATGTCGCTCCACCATGTCGTCTTGAAAAGTTGGCTGGCTTGCCGCATACACTGCAATGCCACTCATGGCATAACCTCCGCATCAATCATATTACCCTGCACCAACCGCTCCACGAAAAATTCCAGGTGTCCCCCGGCCGTCGTCGGTATGGGCCATTTTTCCACCTTATCTACCAATGTCTTGAATGCCATCGCTGCTTTACTGCGCGGATAGGCATCCACCACTGGTCGTTGCTTGCGTATTGCCTTCACAACGAAGTCGTCATCAGGAATAAACCCCATATAATCAAGGGCTACATCCAGGAAACGATCGGTGACCCTTGTAATAGTAGTATAAAGTTCCCTTGCTTGTTGAGCACTTTTTACCCGATTACACAAAATTCTGAACCTAAACAGGCCATATTCCGTATTTAACAGCTTGATCAGCGCATAAGCGTCCGTAATCGAGGCCGGTTCATCGCACACTACTACCATAACTTCCTGTGCGGCCCGACTGAAACTTATGACACTATCAGAGATTCCAGCGGCCGTGTCCACTAATAATACATCAATATTATGCTCAAGTTCACTAAATGCTTGAATTAAACCAGCATGTTCGGGAGGACTCAGCTCGGCCATATTCTGAACGCCGGAAGCGGCAGGAATAATCGAGAGGTTCCCTGGCCCCTTCACCATGACATCACTCAGAGAGCATTCTCCGCTAATCACGTTTGAAAGATTATATTTTGGATGCAGGCCTAACAATACATCAATATTACCCAATCCTAAATCAGCATCCATAATCGTGACATGCTTCCCCGCATTGGAAAGCGCCATTCCCAGGTTTACCGATACATTGGTTTTACCAACCCCACCCTTACCACTGGTTACGGTTATGACACGTACCGGATGTGGATTTTTCATAGTATGGCTACCTGATTGTTTCTTTGCTGTATGTAAGTATTCAACCGTTCGCATTGGCTATCATGCCCTGTACTGTCAGTGAATTCATCTCATCCCGATTAGAAGAGGCCGCTAGCTGGTGCAGAATCGCAACGCTGCGGCTAACCAGGCTATGGGGACGAGCCTTGTGAATGTCTTCCGGCACCTGTTGTCCATCACAGAAATAGGCCATTGGAAGAGATTGTTCCAGTGCCACCGACAGTGCACCACCCAGACTGGTTGTTTCATCCAGCTTGGTCAGGATAGAACCTGCCAACGGGATTGCCTTGAAACTCTGAGCAACCTGCTCCAGAACTCGACGCTGACTGTTAGCGGCCATCGTTAAATATATATGGATTTCACGGCCGCTGACACTGCCGCTATTACTCAGCATGGCAAGTTCTTCATTCAAATGCATATCGTGCTGGCTCATCCCGGCAGTATCAATAAGGATCAGTCCCTTATCACTAAACCCATGCAGAATACTCTGCAGACCATCGGCATCCCCCGCCACGCGCATCGGAACACCCAGGATGCGTGCATAACTACGTAACTGTTCATGAGCCGCGACACGATGGTTATCCGTTGTAATGAGCACAACGCTTTGTGCGCCATGCTCCAGTGTGTATCGCGCAGCCAGTTTCGCAATCGTGGTGGTTTTACCCACTCCAGTCGCTCCCACTAACGCAACAATGCCACCCTTTTCAATAATATCCTGTTCTGCCATAGGCAAACTTCGAGCCAGTTTGGCCAGAGCCAAACGCCAGTTCTGCTCGAAGTTATCATTTTCATCACATTGTCCCGCAATATTCTGGGCCAGTGTCGGACTTAAACCTAAGGCCAACAAGCGTTGAAGTAAACGGGCACGTAGGGGGTGATAATGAGACTCCTGTCCCCAGGCCAGACCCGATAACTGGTTCACCAGCAAACCACGCAGTGATTTCAGTTCATCCTGCATGGCGACAATAGCTGGCTCCTGCGACCACATGTGAGGGGCAGGTATCTCTGCTGCGGCCTGTTTTTCAGGGCTAAAGTTATTTTGTTGAACACTATTTTGTTCAAAACTACTTTTTTCGAAACTGACTTTTTGCTGAACGTCATCAGTAAAGGGAATATTAAAATCAGTAGCGGAGAATTCACTGGCGACCTGAGTCTCGGGTATCGCAGCAGATTTAGAAGAATGAAACCTGTCCTTTTCTGCATTCAGCTCGAACTCAAGTTCATTGGGTTGTTCGGCTGGTTGGCCCAGACGTTTTTCATAACGCTCTTCAACCGTCATATCGGGAACATCATTACGGCTTTCAGGTACCGCTGGCATGAGGCTTTCATCGTAGTCCAGCGCGGCAACAATTTCGATACCCCCTGTCACACGACGATTGGACAGAATGACGGCATCTGGCCCCAGCTCATCGCGCACCTGACGGATGGTAGTGCGCATATCTTTGGCGTGGAATCGTTTAATTTTCATCTTGCTATGCCCCGCATGGCCCCGTATTTATCCAGGCTCAGTTTCTGTATCACTACGATTGCTATACCAGTTCAGCCTGTTGCCCAACCGTAGCTACAATCTTGATTTGCCGATCACTGGTGATTTCGTTGTAGGCCAGCACATGTAATGACGGAATCGTGTGTCTTACAAAGCGAGCCAACATACTGCGTATTGCAGCCGAGACCAGTAACACGGCGGGCTGTCCCGAGAGTTCCTGTTTCTGTGCACTTTCACTCAGTGCACTATGCAGACGTTCAGCCAACCCAGGCTCAACGGCAACCGCACCACTCTCGCTAGCCTGTACTGTCTGATGCAACAACTGTTCCAAATTTGGATCCAGCGTGATAACCGGGAGTTCTCCCCCCATCCCATTGATTTGCTGGACAATTAATCGGCCTAATGACACTCGCGCAGAAGCCGTCAGAACGTCAGGGTCTTGACTCCGGCTACCATGTTCCGCCAATGTTTCGGCAATGGTTCGCATGTCACGAATCGGCACACCTTCGAGTAGCAGGTTCTGTAATACCTTGACCACTACTCCCAGGCTGAGGGTATCGGGGATCAGGTTTTCGACCAGCTTGGGTGCATTCACGGCCAGCTTGTCGAGTAACTGCTGAACCTCTTCATGACCCAGCAACTCGTTAGCATGACTTTGCAGTAACTGACTCAAATGAGTCGCAATCACGGTATTAGCATCCACCACGGTGTAACCCATTGTCTGAGCCTGATCCCGATTGGCCGGGTCAATCCACAGAGCATCCAGACCAAAGGCCGGATCACGCGCCTCCAGACCATCAATCTCACCAAACACCTGGCCAGGATTAATAGCCATTTCTTTATCGGGATAGACTTCGGCCTCACCCACGGTCACACCCATCAGGGTGATCCGATAAGTCGTCGGAGTTAATTCCAGGTTGTCACGAATATGAACCGGCGGTACCAGGAAACCCAGTTCCTGCGATAGTTTCTTGCGCACACCCTTGATGCGATTCATCAGCTGACCACCCTGGTCTTTGTCCACCATTGGGATCAGGCGATAGCCGACTTCAAGACCAATGGGATCCAGTGGCGTCACATCATCCCAGTTTAATTCTTTGGCTTCAGGTTCCACATGCTCAACTGGCGCTGGAACTTCAGCAATAACCCGTTGCTGTTTGCGGTAGATCAGCCAGGCAAGCCCACCACTCAGAAAGGAAAGAGATAGAAATGCGACATTCGGCATTCCTGGAATAATTCCCATAATGAAAAGAATACAACTGGTTACCACCAGTGAACGTACATTCCCAAACAACTGTTTAAGAACCTGCTCACCCATATTTTGTGAACTGGATACACGGGTAATGATAATACCGGCTGATGTGGACAACAGTAAGGCCGGGATCTGGGCCACCAGACCATCACCAATCGTTAACAAGGTATAAATTTTCGCGGCCTGGGCAAAACTGAGATCGTGTTGCAAAGTACCAATCAACAAGCCACCAATAATATTAATGAACAGGATCAAAATACCAGCAACCGCATCGCCTCGAACAAACTTACTCGCACCATCCATCGAACCATAGAATTCAGCCTCGGCACTAATTTCTTCTCGACGTGTTCTGGCCTGGTCCTGATCAATTAAGCCTGCATTTAAATCTGCATCGATCGCCATTTGTTTACCGGGCATGGCATCTAATGTGAAACGGGCACTGACTTCTGAAATACGTGTTGCCCCTTTTGTAATTACAACAAAGTTAACAATTACCAGGATAGCGAAAACAATAATACCAACCGCGTAATTACCACCGACAACAAACTCACCAAAAGCTTTGATTACCTGACCTGCTGCATCTCCGCCGTTATGACCTTCCAATAATACAACTCGCGTAGACGCCACGTTGAGTGCCAGTCGTAATAATGTAGTTACCAGCAATACCGTCGGAAACAGACCAAAGTCCAGAGGACGTAAGCTATATACTGTCACCAGTAAAACAACTAATGCCAGGGAAATGTTAAAACTGAAAAACACATCCAGCATGAAAGGTGCAAGTGGCACGATAATCATGGCCATCATGACCATCAGGAGTATCGGTGCCCCTAGACCACTACGACCAATCGCCTTTATAGTTTCAAATGTTGCAACCTGTTCAGCCATAAAATAATTACCTGTTATGCATCAAACTGCATGTCATCGGGTATAGGAAGATCACTCATTGTTGGATGCTTCCGCTTATCTTTCTTAGTCTGTTTGTGACTACGTTTTAACTGGAAGACATAAGCCAGTACCTGTGCGACGGCAAGATAAAGTCCAGCAGGAATTTCCTGATTAAGTTCGGTCGTATGATGAAGTGCACGTGCTAATGGTGGTGCTTCTAAAATAGGTACTTCATTTTCACGAGCCACAAACCGTATCTGCATTGCCATCAGATCCACACCTTTAGCAACGACAATAGGAGCTCCCATGTTGTCCTGATCATATTTCAGTGCAACGGAATAATGTTGTGGGTTAGTGACCACCACATCCGCATCAGGTACTTCGGCCATCATTCGACGTTGGGCCATTTCTCTCTGTACTCGGCGCACACGACTACGAACATCAGGATTACCTTCTGTATCTTTATTTTCGTCCTTCACTTCCTGGAAGGTCATTTTTAACTGTTTGTTGTGATCCCATATCTGAAAAGGTACATCAACGGCGGCAATCAATATTAAGGCCGAGGCAATAGAAAGAAAGGCCCACAATAGCAGCGTCACTGTATGAGGCAATGCCTGATGCAACGGCTCAAGGCCTAAGCCCAGATAATTATCAAACTGGCCATACAGAAACATGATCGCCACAAAACCAATAACAATAAACTTGATTAAGGCTTTTAGCAGTTCAACTAAACCACGCCAGGCGAACACTCTTGATAGACCTTTAATCGGATCGAGCTTATCCCATTTAAATGCAAGCGACTTGGAACTAAAAGTTAGACCACCCATAATAATAGGTCCCACTAAAGCCGCTGTCATAATAACAAAGAAAAATGGAACCAGACCCCAGAACGCATCCATGGCAGCTGCCTCAAATAACCGTAACATTGCCCCAGGATCAAAAATATTAACTCGACTAATCGTTAACTGTTCACGAAAAATATTAGCCAGTGTTTTTATTAATGCAGGACCAATAATTAGTAATGCACCACCCGATATCAACATCACCAACATCGTATTAAGCTCACGGGAGCGAGCGACCTGCCCCTTTTCTTTAGCTTGTTGCTTTCGTCGGGGTGTGGGGTCTTCTGTGCGTTCCTGACCTGTATCTTCAGCCATGCCTTAGCCGCCTCCGGTTACATTACGTAACAATTGATACACATCATTAAAAAGTCCGCCCATACGCGGCAACACACTGGGTAATGTGACCAGTACCAATGCAAATCCCATGATCATGGTGACAGGGAAACCAATTGCAAAAATATTTAACTGTGGTGCTGCTCGCGTCATAATGCCAAATGCAATATTAACCACTAATAAAGATGCAATCGCGGGTAAAGCGATCCCCAACCCCCCAGCAAAAATTTGACTACCCCAGTTAACAATCGTACGAAAATGATCTCCTGAAAAACCGTCAAGACCCACAGGCATCGTTCGAAAACTATCAACCAGAATTTGAATCAATACCAGATGACCATCCAGCGCCAGGTAAACAAGAATAGCCATCAACACATAAAACTGACTGAGTACCGGTGCCTGAGCACCATTTTGTGGATCAACCATCAAGGAAAAACCCAGCCCCATTTGCATGGCAATAACCTGTCCACCAGTAATCACCGCACTGAAAACCATCTGAGCAGTAAACCCTATAACAATACCGATGAGAATTTGTTGAATAATAATAAGGAAAGCCAATGGACTGGTAAAATCCACTACCGGGGCAGGTGGCAACATGGGGACAATGATCATGGTTAATGCAACCGTGATAACCAGTCTGGCTCGAACCGGTACCGTGCGTGCACCGAAGACAGGAGCCACCATTACCAGTGCAGCAATTCTAAACAGTGGCCACAGCCAGGCTCCAATGAAGGCTGTGATTTCTGCGCTGCTTATGATCACGGCTCACCCAATCAGGCTGGGGATGTCAAAAATCAATCCCTGAGTGTATTCAAGTAACAGGCGTAACATCCAGGGACCCGCGACCATTAATGTCAATAACGTAATAATCAGTTTAGGAATAAAGCTCAATGTCATTTCATTAATCTGAGTCGCCGCCTGAAACATACTAACCAGTAAACCCACAACCAATGCTGGCACCAGAATAACGATGACCAGAAGCAAAACCACCTGCATCGCACTACTGAAAATATCCAATACACTATCAGGCGTCATAGTAATTATCCTGCCACATAAAAACTGGATGCCAACGTACCCATGACAATATTCCAGCCGTCAACAAGTACAAACAACATAATCTTAAATGGTAAAGAAATGATCATGGGTGACAGCATCATCATACCCATGGACATCAGAACACTGGCTACAACCAGATCAATAATTAGAAAAGGAATAAATAATAGAAAACCAATTTGAAATGCTGTTTTTAATTCACTGGTTACAAAAGCCGGAACCAGTATGGTAAACGGTACATCATTTTCTGTTTCGAAAGCTTCATGACCGGCAATACTGGCAAACATGCTGATGTCGGCCTCACGTGTCTGTCGAAACATGAATTCACGTAATGGTTTCCCTGCTTCAACAGCCGCATTCTGAAAATTAATTTTTTCATCCAGATAAGGCTGTAATGAAGTCTGGTGAATCTGGTTGAATACTGGCCCCATAATAAAGAAGGTTAGAAACAGGGCAAGGCCAAGTAAAATTTGAGAAGATGGGGCCTGCATTAAACCTAAAGCCTGGCGTAATATCGCCAGTACAATAATAATACGTGTGAAGGACGTCATCATCATCATAGCGGCAGGTAATAACGTCAGTACCGTCATCATGCCCAGCGCTTGAATACTCAGGGAATAGTTTTGTTCGCCACCTTCACCGGTTGTGACTGTAATTGCCTGAATACCTGCTTCTGCCAATACAGAAGATACTGGTACAAGTAATAAGAATAAGAAATAAATAAAGAATTTAAGACTGTGCTTCACCTGCATCACATACCAGCCTTCTGTTTTAAGACAGCATTCAGTTTGTCTGCAAAACGGTTACCTGATGACACACCGGTATGACCTGACTGTTCATTGACAATAACGGGCTCATCAAACACATGCAGTGTGCGCACATTACCTGGTGCAACGCCTAATAATAATTGGGTCTTACCTACCTGAATTAATACGGCCCGCTCACGCTGTCCCAGCGATAGTCCACCCAGCATATGCATACTGCCACCCATGGCATTCTGAAAACGTCCCAGGCGTTTCATCATCCAGGCAACCGCAAAAATCAGGGCCACAATAAATAACAGGCCAAGGATCATTTGCACATAACTGCCAGTGCTTAACGCTGTATTCGCTACCGCATCACGACTAAACTCGACCGCTGCAGGTTGCTTTTCATCTGCTGCCCATAATAGTGTTGGGTAAAGTAACAAACTGAAAACTGGCAGAAATGCAGCTCGCATTATTTTAATCTCTTCACTCTTTCTGCTGGGCTAATAATATCGGTAAGACGAATACCAAACTTTTCATTAACCATGACAACCTCGCCATGAGCAATCAAGGTGCCATTCACCATAACATCCAGCGGTTCACCCGCCAGGCGATCCAGTTCAACTACAGAACCCTGGTTTAATTGCAGGAGATTACGAATATTCATTTTGGTCTGACCAATTTCCATCGAAATGGTGACCGGCACATCCAGCAACACATCGAGGTTAACGTCCTGTCCTCCTCCCGTGCTGGTATCTTCAAGAGGATTTAAACTGGCGGGTTGAGCATTGAGTGGAGTATCGCCTAGAACATCCGTGCTACTTGCTTCTGTTGTGGCTGTCTCCTCGGTATCGCCGGTATCCGTATCTCCGGACTCTTCCATAGCCGCCGCCCATTCATCCATTACATCTGCATCATTATCTTCTGTATCACTCATAACTTTTCCTCAAAGACTAGCTGGCCTGTAGTGGCAGCATTAAACTTTTTTCCAGAATACGTTCAACCTGACCCTTGATCTTAATAGCCTTATTCCCATTTGAAACCCCATAGCTTCCACGGAAAACAGGAACCCCTTCAGCACTGACAACTACTTCATCAGGCATATCAATAGGCAAAATATCCCCGACTTTAAGCTTTGACAGTTTATCAAGATTCATTTCAACTTCAGTTAAGGTACTACTAAGATGAATTTCTGCCGACTTAATATCTTCACGTAAAGAAATTGCCCAACGTTCATCTTTTTCTGTTACATCACTTTGTACACCGGCATCCAGCAATTCACGGATAGGCTCGAGCATGGCATAAGGCATAGTGACCTGAAAATCACCACTACCCCCATCAAGTTCAATATGAAATGTAGATACCACGACCACTTCAGTCGGGCTGACGATATTGGCAAACTGAGGATTAACTTCTGAACTAACAAACTGAAACTCAAGGGATAAAACCGGTTTCCAGGCCACCATTAAATCCTGGAAAATATCGTCCAATACCATACTGATAACACGTTGTTCAGTTGCTGAAAATTCACGGCCTTCGATTTTGGCGTGACGCCCAACACCACCATAAAAGTTATCGACAAGAATGAAGACCAGCTTGGGATCAAACACACACAACGCCGAACCTCTTAGAGGTTTAACACGAATAATATTCAGGCTAGTTGGTACGAACATGCTGTGAACATATTCAGAAAATTTCACCATTTGTACGCCAGACACTGATATCTCTGCGGAGCGACGTAACATATTAAACAGGCTCACTCGAAAACGTCGTGCAAATCTTTCATTGACCATTTCCAGGGTTGGCATACGACCGCGAACAATTCGATCATGACTGGCAAAATCAAATTGTCTGGCCACCCCGTCATGTGCCGCCAGTTCATCAGAGGTATCAACATCACCACTATCCACCCCATGTAACAGGGCATCAATTTCGTCTTGTGATAAAAGATCATTTGCTGACATAAAGATAAACCTTATTGCATAACAAGTTCAGTGAAATACACTGTTTCAATTTTCAAATCCGGTGACTCAGAGGCAATCACCTCCTGGATAGACTCTCGCATTAACTCCTGTAGTTTTTCCTTACCTTCACGAGTATTCATGTCTTCATATTTCTGACTACTCAACAACAACATTATGTTGTTACGAATTACCGGCATATGGTGTTCCACGACTGGCCAGACTTTTTCATCACGAGCCATCAGTTGCACTTTTAACTGCATGAAATTAACTTCGCGATTATCTTCCAGGTTAACCACAAACTCAGGACTGAGTTCATAATAAGAGACTACTTTCGCTTCAATTTTTTCTGCACTACCTTCTGCAGTATCTGGCCCAGCACTCTCGCCTTCTTTGTCGCCCATCAGGAAAAAAGCCGCACCACCTCCGCCAACCAGCAGCAACAGAACAATTAATACAATTAATAAAATAGTGTTGGTTTTGCTGCCTTCCTTGACGTCCAGATCAAGATCTTCGTCTGCCATCGTTTTTTCCCGTTGCGTTAAGGTTCACCAAAATTAAAAATAGTCTGAAGTTGCCTTCCTAATACAGCTGTGAATGCAATTCACATACC
>JAPHRJ010000076.1 GCA_026196045.1 Gammaproteobacteria bacterium | reverse complement strand
GGTAATACGATTACCGCACCAGTGAAACCAGCAGTAATATCATTACGCACACTCCCCTTATTAATCAAATGCCACCAATTAAGGAATGGAAAAATAAGTTTCAAGTTCATCGTATTATTACTTCCTGACATAATGAATAAAAAAAGTACCCACTGTCACAAACTCAGGGTTGTCGACATTTGAATGTACTAACTGGAAAAGGCTGGCAAACTATTTGAATCTGCTAAACCGGATTGACACCTGTAATGACACCAGGACCAACATATCTGATTGACTACAATATATACGTAATATACGCATATCATATTTTAATAGAACTACCTTAAGATTTCCTTAAGATTAATTCTATTGAAAATTTATTTTGTTTTTTTATCCAATGACCTTAGATAAGCCAGTTTCTCTGCGATCTTAATTTCCAGTCCTCTATCGACCGGTTCATAATAGTGCTGCTCACCCACTTCTTCCGGAAAATAGGATTCACCCGCGGCATAGGCTTCCGGTTCATCATGGGCATAGCGATATTCCTTGCCGTAGCCTAACTCTTTCATCAGTTTGGTTGGGGCATTACGTAAATGGACAGGCACTTCAGCTGATCCATTTTCTTTGACGTGTGCAACGGCCTTATTGTAGGCCTTGTACACGGCGTTGCTCTTGGGTGCACTGGCAAGATATAACACCGCCTGGGCTAACGCCAGTTCCCCTTCGGGACTTCCCAGACGCTCCTGCACATCCCAGGCTTCTAATGAGATAGTGAGGGCGCGAGGATCTGCATTACCAATATCTTCACTGGCCATGCGGACAAGTCGTCGAGCAATGTATAAAGGATCACAGCCTCCATCCAGCATTCTTACAAACCAGTACAGCGCTGCATCTGGTGAAGAACCTCGAACCGATTTATGCAGAGCAGAAATTTGATCATAAAAGGCCTCACCCTGTTTATCAAAACGGCGAATACCATTACCGGCCACATCAGCAAGAATTTCGGCGGTAATCGTAAATTGACCTTCTGATTCTTCAGCCAGGTCAGAAGCCACTTCTAACAGATTTAAAGCACGTCGTGCATCACCATCAACCAGTTCAGCCAGTTTCAATACCAGCTCATTATCCATTGCAAGTTGCTGTTGTCCCAGGCCATATATTTCATCATGCAGGGCACGATGAATAACCTTGGCCAATTCATCGACCTGTAATGATTTAAGTACATAGACTCGTGCACGTGATAACAGCGCGTTATTTAATTCGAAAGATGGATTTTCTGTGGTAGCCCCAATAAAGGTAAACGTACCATCTTCAACAAAAGGTAAAAATGCATCCTGCTGGGCTTTATTAAAGCGATGAACTTCATCAACAAATAAAATACTGGCTTTGCCATGCTCTTTATAAATCTTGGCCTCTTCCACCGCCTTACGAATATCTTTAACACCAGATAAAACGGCAGAAAGTGTCAGAAATTTTGCATCACAGTAACGTGCAATCAAACGTGCGAGAGTTGTTTTACCAGTGCCCGGTGGTCCCCAGAAAATCATGGAATGGAGTCGGCCTGATTCGATGGCCTGACGCAATGGTTTGTCTTCTGCTAGCAGATGTTGCTGGCCATAATAGTCCTCCAGTATTTGAGGACGCATACGATCGGCCAGTGGACGAAATCCATCATCCAGCATCAGGTTATCAACCGTTATATCATCATGAGTAATATCTTCGGCTTCAAATAAATCTTTATTATTATCCATATCGTATATTTACTGACTAATCACATCGACACCTTTAGGTGCCTTGAAAAAAAATGTTTCCCCACCCAGTACAATATTTTTTTGCATATCTGAGAAAATCAGCCGAGTCGTTTGGCCAAAACTATCTTTTAGTTCCATGATATTAAGATTATTTTCTTTAAAGGCCAGGCCGATCGACTCAAAACCTGCATCTGGATTATTAGGTTTCAGCTCATACCAGTCCAGCCCCTGCTCCTTGCCCTGATTAAAAATTTGATAATGTTCACGCAAAATTTCCGGATTGCCTAAAATCATCGCTGGTGAATTTGCCAGGGTCTCTTTTTGAGGCTTGACGATCACCTGTTCCAGATCTTCATCATAACTCCAGAGTTTCTCCCCATCGGCCAGATAAAGCAGGTGATAAGGTTTCAGGTATTCAAGGCTGAATTTGTTGGGTCGTTTAACTCGAATAACACCACTGCTTTTATCCAGCAACTGTTGGTCAACATCAAATTGTGATTGTTCAAAATGAGCGACAAAGGTCTTTGTACTTGAGAAATAGTCATTCAGGGCATCAGCAAATAAGGGGGCTGATACGCTGCTCAGTAATAAAGTGAGGAAAGTGGTACAGGATTGAAAAATAAGTCGGCATGTATTGATTCGCATGCCGACTATTTTAATCTTTCGGTGGTGGAGGTGCCAGCACTTCACGGCTTCCATTTGTCTCTAATGGTCCAACAATCCCCGTTGCTTCCATGGCTTCAACCATACGCGCAGCACGGTTATAACCAATTTTCAGGCGACGCTGGACGCCGGAAATTGAAGCCCGGCGTGTCTCGGTCACAATACGCACAGCCTGATCATACAGAGGATCGGACTCGGTATCCTCAACAGAACCTGGCATTGCCTCACTTTCAGATTCAGGTGGGCCAGCCAGAACATCTTCGACATATTGCGGCTGACCACTTTGTTTCAGGTTTTCTACTACATTGTGGACCTCATGATCATCCACAAAGGCACCGTGAATACGCGTCGGTACAGCAGTCCCTGCCGGCATATACAGCATGTCACCATGACCAAGTAACTGTTCAGCCCCCATCTGATCCAGAATTGTGCGTGAATCTACGCGGGATGAAACCTGAAACGCGATACGGGCAGGAATATTAGATTTGATCAGGCCGGTCAATACATCGACTGATGGGCGTTGAGTCGCCAGAATCAGGTGGATACCTGAGGCACGGGCTTTTTGCGCCAGACGCGCAATCAACTCTTCCACTTTCTTGCCTACGACCATCATCATATCCGCCAGTTCATCCACCACCACCACGATATACGGCATGTGCTGGAGTTCCTGTGCAGGCAAGTCTGAAGACTCTGGATGCAGGGGATCCATGATGGGTTTACCCGCGTCTATGGCTTCCTTCACCTTGCGGTTGTAACCGGTGATATTTCTGACTTTCAGCGCAGACATAAGCCTGTAACGCTGATCCATTTCCGCTACACACCAACGTAATGCGTTGGCCGCTTCTTTCATATCGGTGACGACTGGAGCGAGCAAATGTGGAATGCCGTCATAAATTGAGAGTTCCAGCATTTTTGGATCAATCATGATCAAGCGTACATCACGCGGTGTCGCATTGTACAAAATACTCAGGATCATGGCGTTGAGGGCAACTGACTTACCCGCACCAGTTGTACCCGCCACCAGCAGATGGGGCATCCTGGCCAGATCCGCCACTTCCGGGTGGCCACTGATGTCTTTGCCCAGCGCCAGAGTCAAGGGAGACTTGGCATCGGCAAATACAGAAGATTTGAGGTTTTCCTGCAAACGCACGATTTCACGCTGCTCATTGGGGAGTTCCAGACCGACAGTAGTTTTACCTGGAATAACTTCAACCACACGTAAGCTGATCGCAGACAGGGCGCGAGCCAGATCCTTGGCCAGATTGGTGATCTGACTGACCTTCACACCCGCCGCGGGTTGTACTTCAAAACGAGTAATCACTGGACCCGGGTGGACGGCCACGACCTCGACCTCGACTCCAAAATCTGCCAGTTTTAATTCAACCTGACGTGATATGGCTTCCAGGGCATCTTTTGAGAAACCGAATTTGCCTGGCTCAATATCATCCAGCAAAGACAAAGGTGGCAAACTGCCATCCCCTTCACTTGCAAACAAGGGAACCTGTTTTTCTCTTTCAACCCGAGCACTTTGCTTAACTGGCCTGGTTTCACGTCTAATAACCGGTGGTTTGCGCCTGGGCATGGCCGGTTCAACACGTGTTTCAATTTTGATTCGGCTGACTTTTTCACGCCGAGCCTTCAATCTCTCAAGACTGTGGCGGCCAAACTGGCGAATAATAAGGCTTGCCTGCACCAGGTAATAGGCCACACGCAGTGTCACCGCACCGGTCACATCCATGAGTTTCAGCCAGGAGAAATTCACGAAAAGTGTCAGCCCACTAAAAAACAGGGCCAGTAATAACAGGGTTGCACCCATGAGGCTAAATGCACCTTCCATGGTCTGTCCCACCAGGTCTCCCATAATGCCACCGGCATTCACCGGCATCATGCTGACAACCGTGTTGTCATGCATACTGGCCAGACCACAACCGGCCACCAGTGTGAGTACAAATCCCCCGGCACGCAGCATAAAACCACGAATATCAAATGCCTGTTCCTGTGCACGTTCCTGATAAATGCGCCATCCGGCTACCGCCACCATCACGGGAAACAGATAAGCCAGAAAGCCAAACAGGCTCAGGAAGACATCGGCTATCCAGGCACCCGTTGGCCCACCCAGGTTTGCGATACTTCCATCTAAACTGCCACTGTGACTCCAGCCCGGATCGGAAGGCTGATAGCTGGCAAGCGCAATCAGGAAATAAAGTGCAACAAAACCGAAGATAAACAACGCCCCTTCACGCAATCCTCGGGTCAAATGCTCTGCTAACGGTGGCCGTTGGCTTATTTTTGTATTGGCTTGAGACAAGTTTTTAAACCTTTTTATTAAGTTAAAAAGCTAACTTGCTTAATTATAAGAGATATTTAAATAAATGAAAGGGGAAATTTCAAACTTTTGACAGACAAAGTTGATGCTATATTGCACAGAATAGTGGCTAGATCAGTGCAGGAAGAACAATTTTGCCTCCTTCTACGTTAATTCCAGCCGCCAGATCGGGAGCAGAACGCCAATCAGACTCCGTTAATCGCAAAATGTAGGGCACCAGTGCCGCAGAAATCGACTGTGAAGCCGTACGTGGTACGGCACCGGGCATATTGGTGACACCAAAATGTACAACGTCTTCCCAGACAAAAGTCGGTTCTTCGTAATTGGTGGGTCGAGTGGTTTCAATACAACCGCCCTGGTCGACTGAAATATCAACAATCACACTGCCCGACTTCATTTCCCGTACCGTATCTGCACTCACCAGATGGGGAGATTTTTTACCCGGAATGAGTACAGCCCCAATCAGCAAATCAGCCTGACACGCCATGTCATGAATGGTATGGGCAAAAGGATGCAAGCCGGTTACATTGTTTCCTACACTACACATTTGTTTCAGTTTGGCTCGACTACGATCAAATACCGTCACGTTTGCGCCCATTGCCGCGGCCAGTCGAGTTGCGTTACCGCCGGCCATCCCGGCCCCAATAACGACAACATTCCCACGTTCAGTCGCCGGTACGCCACCCAGAAGCAAGCCACGCCCACCCTGAGTGTGGTGCAGTAAATTACTTCCTACCTGCACGGCAATTTTTCCAGCAATGTCACTCATGGGTGCTAACAGGGGTAACTGACCCTTGTCTTCTACGGTTTCAAATGCCACGGCGGTAAGACCAATCTCCTGAAGTGCTTTGGTTAATGCCGGTTCAGCCGCAAGATGCAGATATGAAAATAAAATATGGTCACTTCGAAGTAGCGGCCATTCCTGTGGCTGAGGTTCCTTCACCTTAACAATCATTTCCGCTTCAGCATAAAGACTGGCGGCATCAGCAAGAATGGTTACTCCTGCTTTTTGGTAAAGTTCGTCAGGATAGCCACTCAGAATTCCCGCGCTCTTTTCAAGGAGAACCTGATGTCCATGATTCACCAGTTCAGCCGCTGCATCTGGAGCCAGAGCCACACGCCCTTCTTTAATTTTGATTTCTTTAGGAATTCCGATCTTCATAGAAACACTTACCTGTAAATTATTCTGTTAATTGTCATCTTACGGGGCATTTCGTAAGATAGGGAACTACTGCAACGGCAGGATGTCCGTATGCATAATAAGTTTCCCCACAATTTGTTAATACGCTTTCTGGAGTTTATCACATGAGTGATGTAAAACATTGTCGCCTACTAATTCTTGGTTCTGGACCTGCAGGCTATACCGCCGCAGTATATGCTGCTCGCGCTAATCTTGAGCCTGTTTTGATCACGGGTATGCAACAGGGTGGTCAGTTAATGACAACCACTGAAGTTGATAACTGGCCGGGCGACCCAGAAGGCCTGCAAGGTCCTGGATTAATGGATCGTATGCGTGAGCATGCTGTACGTTTCAAGACTGAAATGATTTTTGATCATATCCATACGGCTGATCTGAAAAATAAACCTTATACACTAACCGGTGATGCTGGTACCTATACCTGTGATGCTTTGGTAATCGCTACCGGTGCTTCGGCCATGTATCTTGGACTGGAGTCAGAAGAAGCTTTCAAAGGTAAAGGTGTTTCCGGTTGTGCTACCTGTGATGGATTTTTCTATCGTGGCAAAGAAGTGGCTGTTGTCGGTGGTGGTAACACCGCTGTAGAAGAAGCACTGTATTTATCCAATATTGCTTCCCACGTCACCGTTATTCATCGTCGAGATAAATTCCGTTCAGAAAAGATTTTATCTGACCAACTGCTCGAAAAAGCCAGGAACGGCAACGTAACTATCGAATGGCATAGTGAAGTGGATGAAGTGCTGGGTGACAACACTGGCGTTACCGGTGTACGTATTAAAAATACACAGGATGGTAGCACTAAAGATATCGAACTCATGGGTATCTTCATTGCTATCGGCCATAAACCCAACACTGATATTTTTGAAGGCCAGTTGGAAATGGATCACGGTTATATCAAAGTACAGAGTGGCACTCAGGGTAACGCGACGGCGACCAGTGTTGAAGGTGTTTTTGCTGCCGGTGATGTGGCCGATCACAACTATCGCCAGGCAATTACCTCCGCTGGTTCAGGTTGTATGGCTGCACTGGATGCCGAGCGTTATTTTGAATCCAAAGAAAGTAAATAGAATAATTTAACGCAAAGAAGCAAAGACACGAAGTTTTTAAAGTGGCACGATAACTTTAACCACTATTATCTCCGCGTCTTAGCGTCTCTGCGTTGAAATATATAAATACGGTACCAGCAATTTGCAATGTTCTATCATCGGTAGTCTTGAAGAAGTTTCAGCCGATGACTGGAATGCATTAGTCGATCCCGACAACCCGTTTGCAAGGCATGAATTTCTAATCGCACTTGAACATCATGATGCGGTAGGCGAACAGTTTGGCTGGCTGCCACAGTATCTGCTGGTTCACGAAAATAACCAGCTTGTTGCCGCTGCACCGATGTACCTGAAAAATAACTCCTATGGTGAATTTGTCTTTGACTGGGACTGGGCCAGAGCATACCAACGTGCAGGTCTTGAATATTATCCGAAACTGGTAGTTGCTATTCCCTATACTCCAGTAACAGGGCAACGCATTCTCATAGCAGAACAAAATCGAGAGGATGTTGCCAGGTTTGTTATGAGCATGGCCATCGAACATGCAAAAAGTCTGGACGTCTCTTCCCTGCACTGGTTATTTACAGACTCCATCGATACTCAACATTTCCAGCATCATTTCGACTACATGATGCGTCCTGGTTGCCAGTTTCATTGGCATAATAATAGTTACCGCGATTTTGAAGATTACTTAAGTCACTTCACGTCGAAAAAACGAAAACAAATTAAACGTGAGCGTCGTCTTGTTAAAGAACAAGGTGTGGAACTGGAAATTCTGCACGGTAACGAAGTCTCAGAAGAACAATGGCAGATTTACCATGACTTTTATCGCAGCACCTTTGATAGAAAAAGTGGTTATGCCACCCTGTCGATTGGCTTCTTTAAAGAAATTGCTCAGACCATGCCAAAGAATATTGTTCTGGTCATGGCCAAATATAAAAATGATTATGTAGCCAGTGCCTTTAACATTCGAGGCCAGTCCAGTTTATATGGCCGGCACTGGGGTTGTTCAGAAGAATTTCATAGCCTGCATTTTGAAGCCTGTTATTACCAGGGACTGGATTACTGCATTGAACATCAGCTTGATCGTTTTGAGCCAGGCGCCCAGGGGGAACATAAGATCAGCCGTGGATTTTTACCCACTAAAACCTGGTCAGCCCACTGGATAGCTGAACCGCAATTTAAAATGGCGATTAATGATTTTTTACAGCGGGAAACTCGAGCTATGCAAGATTACATTGAAGAGCTCGAAACCCATAGCCCGTTTAAAATTTAAATCGAGTATCACTGCTGTTCGCCAACTCCCTTTCCCTCAGGGAAAAGGGATAGCTCTGAAGATGAAGAGCCCTTCGACATGGCCCTCCTGAGCAAAGTCGAAGGGCTCAGGGCGAACGGGTTAAATATATATGATAAAATTTTTATATTATGACCGCACCCTACTGGCTTAATCCTCTCGATCGCGAAGACTTTCCGAATGTATCATTAGCATTACGTGATCCCGATGGCCTGTTAGCAATAGGCGGCGATCTCAGTATTGAAAGGCTACTAGCCGCCTATCAACGTGGTATTTTCCCCTGGTACAGTGATGAACAACCTGTCCTTTGGTGGTCTCCCGATCCACGTTCTATTATTCGGCCCGAAAATCTACGAATATCAAGAAGCCTTCAGAAAACCCTGAAAAAACAGGTGTTTCAACTCACTATCGACAAGGCCTTTAAAGACGTTATCAAGCACTGTTCCGAATCTCGCAAAAATGCTGTGGGCACCTGGATTACTGATGAGATGATGTATGCCTATAACCGATTACATGATGCCGGCCACGCCCACTCAATTGAATGCTGGCAAAATGATAAACTGGTTGGTGGACTCTATGGTATTGCAATTGGCCAGGTTTTTTTTGGTGAATCCATGTTTTCAAAAGTAACGGATGCTTCCAAAGTGGCCTTTGTTTATTTAATCAAACAACTGCAAGCCTGGGGATATGAACTCATTGACTGTCAGGTACAGTCTGCACATTTAGATAGCCTGGGAGCAGAAAACATCCCTCGTACAGTGTTTATTCATGCACTGGAATATTATTGTCAGCAACCGGGGCATGACACACCCTGGGAATTTGATCCTGATCTATTATTAAAAACCTCTTAACGCAAAGACGCTGAAGCGCAAAGAGTGCCAGGTTTTATTAATTTACTATCTAATTTGCTTACCTCAGTCTCCGAGGGAACCCATATCCTGTATAATCAACGAAGAGGTAAAAACAGGAAAACTCATCTATCATTAATCTTTCTGACCTTTGCGTTGAAATTAACCTACAAAGCATGAATGATGAAACCTCACTACAGGAACTGTTTCGCTCGTTACATTTTTTTGTAACCCCACCCCATCCCTGTAGCTATCTATCTGATAAACAGGCGACAACCGTTTTTCTCGATCCCAATGCAGATGTCAGTATGATTCATTATACCCATCTGGCACGTCTGGGCTTTCGTCGTAGTGGTGAACATATTTATCGTCCTGAGTGTGATGGCTGTGATCTATGTATTCCTGCTCGAGTGCCTGTTAATGACTTTAAACCTAATCGTTCTCAGTCTCGTTGCTTTAAAAAAAATCAGGATCTGATTCTGAATATTCGCGACAGTGAATTTGATGAGAGTCACTTTCAGCTCTATCAACGCTATATGCAAAACCGCCATCCTGGTGGCGGGATGGACTCGGATGATCCACAGAGCTATGAGCATGTGATTCGATCCAGCTGGAGTGACACACAGTTAATTGAATTTTTTCTGGATGAACACCTTGTTGCAGTGGCAGTGGTTGATGTTTTTATTGATGGTCTATCCGCCGTTTATACCTTTTTTGATCCGGAATATACACAACGCAGTCTGGGTGTGTTTGCTATTTTGAGTGAAATAGAACTTGCCAGACAGAAAAATCTGAAATGGCTTTATCTGGGCTACTGGAATCCCCAATCCAGGAAAATGGCCTATAAGAACCAGTACACACCTTTAGAACTTTTTATTGATAATCAGTGGAATCGACAGGAATAAATTTTCTTATAAATCAGCAAGTTACAGGCCTCCTTAAAACTTATTTTTTCCCTTTATAATCAGCAAGATACAACCCTATAAAAACTTGATTTAGCGCTTATATGACCGATAACTAAAGTATGGTTTGAGTAACCTGGAGTGGATACTCAGAAACGCAGTTCTGAGTTTAGGAAACGACACCATCGCTGGAGGTCAACATGCTAAGTTTTATCTACCGTCTTGCTTATGATTACGAGCGCAAACATGGTCATCACCCTAATTTGCTCTATCTGAACCGGGAGCAGTTTGATCATCTTTGCTCAGAACTGGCTGAAATCAAAGGCTTAGGTGATATTAGCCAATTACTCGGCATGGAAGTGGTGTTGGATGCAGGCTCTCTTCATCCGCATGTGTACTGGTCGGAAGTAAACTGGCGACACGCTATTGCCGTCTAATCCCCTCTAAATTTACAGATACCAGTCTCAGCGGGATATTTCCCGCTGTTCTCAATGATTTTCCCCGTTATCGAAGTTATCTGACGTCATATTCAAATAGTCTTTTGAATATTTTCTCTATTTCAGGCATTATTCGCGCTTGAATTTTCTAGGCACTTTTTATTATTACAACAGGCATTAATTCTGGATGGCAAAAGAAGAACATATTGAAATGGAAGGCACGGTGGTTGAAACCCTGCCCAATACCATGTTTCGTGTTGAACTCGACAACGGCCACGTTGTTACAGCGCATATCTCCGGCAAAATGCGCAAACATTATATCCGCATTCTGACTGGCGATAAGGTTACTGTTCAGCTTACTCCCTACGATTTAAGTAAAGGCCGCATTGTCTTCCGCGGCAAATAAGCCCTACTCTCTCAGCTAATTAAGCAACTCATTTTGTGATCTGGCAACACACTTACTGTGTTGCCAGTTCTTCACGGCTTTCAAGCTCAAATTTAAGTTGCTCATTTTCTACTGAAATCTTGATCAAACCGCCACCGGCGAGTTTGCCGAACAGCAATTCTTCCGCTAATGGTTTCTTGATCTTTTCCTGAATCAGACGAGCCATGGGTCGAGCTCCCATTGTTGGCTCATAGCCATGTACTGCCATCCAGGTTCTGGCTTCATCATCAATCTGTAGAGACACATTTTTATCTTCCAGTTGTCCTTCCAGCTCAAAGATGAATTTGTCGACAACACGACCGATGGTTTCTGGTCCCAGCTGTTTAAACTGGATAATACCGTCGAGTCGGTTTCTGAACTCAGGCGTAAAGGTTTTCTTGATGCTTTCCATTGCATCGGTAGTATGATCCTGAGTACTAAAGCCAATCGAAGCACGGCTCATGTTTTCAGCACCGGCATTGGTCGTCATTACAATAATCACATTACGGAAATCCGCCTTGCGTCCGTTGTTATCTGTCAAAGTACCATGATCCATAACCTGCAATAACAGATTAAAGACTTCAGGATGGGCTTTCTCAATTTCATCCAGCAGTAAAACCGCATGAGGATGTTTATTGATTTCTTCCGTCAGTAATCCACCCTGGTCAAAACCAACATAGCCAGGAGGCGCACCGATTAAACGTGAAACCGTATGACGTTCCATGTATTCGGACATATCAAAGCGAATCAACTCAATACCCATGATACGAGCCATCTGTCGTGTCACTTCGGTTTTACCAACCCCCGTTGGCCCAGAAAACAGGAATGAACCAATCGGTTTCAGTTCATTACCCAAACCCGCACGGGATAGTTTGATCGCTGCGGATAAACTATCTACCGCTTCATCCTGTCCATAAATGACCAGTTTCAGATCTCGTTCAAGATTACGCAGGACTTCCATATCATCAGATGAAATGGTTTTAGGGGGAATGCGTGCAATCTTGGAAACAATCGATTCAATATCTTTAACACCAATTGTTTTCTTACGTTTAGAAACCGGTTGCATACGTTGATTAGCGCCAGCCTCATCGATCACATCAATGGCCTTATCGGGTAAATGGCGATCATTGATATAACGCTCGGACAACTCTGCTGCACTGCGTAATGCCTGGCGCGTATAACGCACATCATGGTGTTCTTCGAAACGTTGTTTTAGACCTTCAAGGATCTGTACACATTCTTCTACAGTCGGTTCGCTCACATCCACTTTCTGGAAACGGCGAGCCAGCGCACGATCCTTTTCAAAAATACCACGGTATTCCTGATAGGTGGTCGAACCGATACATTTCAATTCTCCGGTAGCTAATACCGGTTTGATCAGGTTCGATGCATCCATCGCGCCACCAGAAGCGGCACCCGCACCAATAATGGTATGGATTTCATCAATAAACAGGACTGAGCCATCACGTTTTTTTAATTCTCCCAATACCTGTTTCAGGCGTTTCTCAAAATCGCCCCGATATTTTGTTCCAGCTAACAAAGCACCCAGATCCAGCGAATAGATAACACAGCCGGTCAATACCTCAGGGACTTCATCATCCACAATACGTTTGGCAAGCCCTTCAGCCAATGCCGTTTTACCGACACCGGCTTCACCCACAAACAGCGGGTTGTTTTTACGTCGACGGCACAAGATCTGGATAGTGCGCTCAACTTCATACTTACGCCCAATAAGAGGATCAATCTTGCCCGCTTTGGCCATCTCATTCAGGTTAGTAGCAAACTGTTCCAGTGGGTTTGGTGCAGCAGCATCACCACTTTCTTCTGTTGCAGTCTCTTCACCCCCAGCTTGTTCATGATCCTGAACCTTGGAAATACCGTGCGAAATATAATTAACAACTTCAAGACGGGAGATGTCCTGTTTCTTCAGGAAATAGACGGCCTGTGAATCCTGTTCACTGAAAATGGCCACCAGAACATTGGCACCACTGACTTCCTGTTTGCCTGACGACTGCACATGAAATACCGCACGTTGTAATACTCGCTGGAATCCCAGGGTGGGCTGAGTTTCTCTCTCATCATCCTGAGGCATCAAAGGCGTGGTCTCAGTCAGAAAACCGGTTATCTCTTTTCTGAGGGTATCCAGGTTGGCTCCACAGGCACGCAGGATTCCTGATGCCGAGTCGTTATCCAGCAATGCTAATAACAGATGCTCAACAGTCATGAATTCATGATTCTGTTCGCGTGCATCTTTAAATGCATTATTTAGTGTCAGTTCCAGTTCTTTATTCAGCATGACAATTTCCTTCTAAAAACCTGTTTAGCTCTCAGCTTCCATGGTGCACATCAGAGGATGATTATTCTGCCGAGAATAGTCATTTACCTGGGCAACCTTGGTTTCAGCAATATCTCGGGGAAAGACCCCGCAAACACCCTTTCCTTTTGTGTGCACATTCAACATCACATGTGTAGCACCTTCGCGATTCATACTAAAAAACACTTCCAGCACATGAACAACAAACTCCATAGGAGTGTAATCGTCATTTATCAGCACAACTTTATACATTGGAGGCGGTTTTAGCTCAGGTTTTGCATATTCGAGCACTAAACCGTCATTTTGACCGTCATCTGGTTGTTTTTTGTCACTCATAATTCAAATTCTATATTCGGTATCGTTATTTTTTCACGTACATTTTCAGGTACTATTTCATAATGCATTAGACTGAAATATATCCTTTTTGTTGCAAATTCAAGTCCTGTTTAAATCTGTGTCTGTTTTCACATGCAAGCTAATTATTATTAGCTATAGTTACAGAATATATGAAACAGGAACATTTCCTGTTATATATAAACTCAGGTAATTTGTTGACTGACATGGAGCTATCCTTAATTTACAGGTTGTTCCAGCAGTACACCGACAAGGAGGCTAGGACGGCATGTCTACAGGTACAGTAAAGTGGTTTAGTAATTCTAAGGGTTATGGGTTTATTGCTCCTGAAGAAGGGGGCGATGATATTTTTGCTCATTTTTCTGCAATCACGATGGAAGGCTACAAAACCCTTAAAAAAGGTCAAACCGTAGAATACGAATGCACTCAAGGCCCAAAAGGCTTGCATGCTACAGGAATAAAGTTCGATAGTTCATCGGACTCCTGAACACCATTCTCTCGATATAAAATAAAACACCCTTATTGAATTTGAATCAATAAGGGTGAATTTTTTTTATACTCCACCGACAGGCTAATAAAATAACTGCCTGAGCGGGGTTATGCCCGTTTACACTGCCTTTGCTGATATAATCCACTAATGAGTCGACTTATCGCTTTTTGTAAGCCCTATGGCGTCCTCTGCCAGTTCAAAGCCGATGGTGACACGCCCACCCTTGCCGATCACATCAATATTCCTGGCGTTTATGCCGCGGGCCGCCTGGACAAAGACAGTGAAGGACTCTTGTTACTAACCGATGACGGACAGCTACAGCATCGTATTAGCCACCCAGAACGAAAAATGCCTAAAGTTTACTGGGTGCAGGTGGAAGGTGTTCCCGATGAACAGGCGTTAGAGCAGCTTCGACAGGGCGTCAGACTCAAAGATGGTCTCACCGCTCCAGCCGGGGTAAAACCGCTCTCCGAGCCTCATGTCTGGCCACGCACTCCTCCCATCCGCTATCGAGCCAATATTCCAACCAGCTGGCTGGAAATCACCCTCAAGGAAGGCCGTAACCGACAGGTCAGGCGTATGACCGCCGCCATTGGCTTTCCAACCTTACGTCTAATCCGGTATGCCATCGGAGACTGGAACTTAAACATCTCGCCATCGGATATGCTGCAACCGGGGCAATGGCAGGAACTCGAAATCAGGCAGGAGTATTTAACGCATGAACCTGAAAAAAAACCGCTGGGCACCCCACGTCACCGTCGCCGCCATCGTCGAACGTGATGGCCGCTTTCTTTTTGTTGAAGAAGAAATCAATGCTCAGCGATTTATAAATCAGCCTGCCGGCCACCTTGAAGCCGGTGAAAACCTCATTGAGGCGGTTATTCGCGAAACCCTGGAAGAAACGGCCTGGCATTTTCAGCCTCAATTCCTGAGCGGAATTTATCGCTGGATTCACCCACAGAGTGGTGCCACCTTCCTGCGACATTGTTTTAGTGGCACCGTGAGCGATCAAACCGGGCAGCCACTGGATAAAGAAATCCTCAGAACCCTATGGCTAACCCCAGATGAACTATCCCATCAACAAATAGCATTACGTAGCCCACTGGTAAGCCAGTGTGTTACAGATCATCTCAATGGGAAACAATACCCTTTAGCACTATTCCAGGAATCGAATTCAGGTGCATAATTTGTAGTACAGTGATGTACCCTGATTCCCTTGAGCAGCTAATGAGGATTAATTAAAGTGGATTTATTTGATGCCATCGTGCCCTACCTGCCTTTTCTGATTGTCGTACTGTGGGGCCTTTATCGAATGTTTTCTAAAATTATTCGCAGGTTTACTGATCGCCAGTAACTAAACAGGCATTCCAAATACCAGATCACTTATGAATTTCCACGTTCGTGGTGAGCTTGTGACCGTAGCGAAGCGTAGGAAATACTTGACGAAGCCCGAAGGGATTCTGAAGTGCGAACCATGGGCATGGAAATACTGTGAATCGGCCTGTCCTTCGACAAGCTCAGGACGAACGGTAATGCCTGAAGTGATCTGGTATTTGGAACAGCTATTTAGCTAAGCGTATGCAACCAAAATGGCGTCCTGTTTAATGCGGTTCCCACCAGATAGCCATAGACAAGAATTGCCGACAGCCAGGCACCCAACTGTAATTGTCTTGACCTGGCCCAATGCAGGGCCAACATCCCCAACAGGATATAAATAACAAGTAATATTAATTTAGCGGTTAGCCACTGATGTACAAATGGATATTGTTGCAAGCTGATGGCCATAAAGATCCCGCATGACAACAGGATTATGTCATTCAGCTGGGATAAGCGCCGCGCCCATTTTTTTCGATACCAGTTACTGTGATTGAATTTCCATAAACCACGGATAATGAAAAAGACAATACTAAAACTGACTGTCGCCAGATGCAGGTTTTTAATAAAACTATAGAGCATTCAGTTAATGGATTTTACTCAGGCGGCAAAGCGCGACTCTAGATACGCTACGATATCAGATGATTCATACATCCACTGTTCCTTTGCATCCTCTGAAACAATGCGCAAACAGGGGACCTTCATTTCTCCTCCCCCTTTAACCAGTTCTTCAGCGTATTGAGGAACTCGCTTGCTATCTCGAAGTTCAATCTTCAGGTTAAGACGTTTCATAGAGCGGCGTACTTTTACGCAAAATGGGCAGGCTTCATATTGATACAACACAAGATGGCGGGTTTGATCATCAATTTTTTGTTGCTCGTCAACGGGACGTTGAACACTGCGAGGGCTAAAAACCGCATTTAACAAAAGAATCAATCTACCTAATATCCAACGTACTAATTTCACAGTGACTCCGATTGTTTACAAAATGAGGCGTATTATCTGGCACAGACGAGGTTAACTCAACCCGCTGTTCTTTTTAGCGTTTAGATTCCCTTCGAATTACAGGGATTAAGGTTTTGATTCTTCTTCAGCCTGATGATCCTGCGAGGAAACCAGCTCTGGAAATAAAACAGACTCATAACCAAAATTGCGCAAATCCTTTATACGCTGCGGGTATAAAATACCATCAAGATGATCCAGTTCATGCTGAACCACTCGAGCATGAAACCCACTGGCTTCTCGGTTAATAGCCAGTCCAGTTGCATCAAAACCACGATAGCTGATTTTTTGATAACGAGGGACAAGACCACGCATTCCCGGCACACTCAGGCAGCCTTCCCAGCCATCTTCCTGGGTTTCATCCAGTATCGTAATTTCCGGGTTAATTAATATTGTCTGTGGCACCATTTCAACTTCGGGATATCGAGGATTAGCCTCCACACCGAAAATTATCACTCGTAAACTGGAGCCAATCTGGGGAGCCGCCAGACCCACTCCATTCATGGCATCCATGGTATCCAGCATATCAACGATAAGCGCATCCAGTTCAGGCGTGTTAAACTCAATCACTGGCTGAGCTGCTTGCTGTAAAACGGGATGTCCCATTTTTAATGTTTCGATTGTAGCCATGCTGTGCTCCTGTTCCAGCCAACCTGCAATATAACATAATGTGCGCTAAGTACTTTACAGAATGGATATGAGCATAGACACTTGGCCATACTAATTAGTCAAAGCAATCGTTTAACCAAATAACACTACAGGATAATGAACTTGCGCTGTTCTCTCTTACTACCCCTTCTATTTACAAGCATCGGCTTACCTTTTCACACCTATGCCAACGAAGATATACGCTATTACGATATAGAGTTAGTCATTTTTGAGAACCTGCAGGATAAAAATTTCCAGACCGAGTACTGGGCTCAAAATATTGAACGCCCAATTCCAGAGACCTTTATTGATCTTAATTCTGAACTTCCCGAGCAACTTGTTCTGCCTGAGAATATTGACCCACTCCTGACCTTCAAGGAAATCCCCGGCCGGGATCTAAGACTGCTCGAAGAAGCCAGTAAAATTGAACAATCTGCATCACGACGAGTCATTTTACATACAGCCTGGGTTCAACCTGGACTGGCACATGATAAAAGTATCAGTGTTCATTTTAACCAGACCCTTGTTCCAGAGGCCTCGGTTCGATCGGATCAACTGGAAAACGATGCAACTGAATTCCCCTCTGAGCTATCGTTACAGAAGTATGAATCAGCCAGTTTAGACAGTTTGATCCGCGTCAGCCTCGCCCGTTACCTGCATGTTGAAACCGATCTATTACTGACACTTGATGAAGAACCCGCTCCATTAATAGAGTCACCTTTTGCACAGACCGAATCATTCATTGAAAATGCTGCAGTTACTACAACGGATAGTAGAGAAATTGAAGGTGGAGAAACCGGTCTACGCCCACTTCCACGCCAGGTTCATATACAGCAAACTCGCCGACGTATACGCAGTAATGAATTGCATTACCTGGATCATCCCCTGATAAGCATGGTAATTTTAATCACGCCTCATGCTATCAAGGTAAAAGACAAACCTGCCGAGAAAAAGAAAACAACACTGAAAAAATAATATCACGGGTATTCTGAGGAATACCCAGGTCTTTATAATTCAGAAATTACACTTTCCAGTAAGCTACGAACGTTCCCTATCCCTTCTGATATATGCTGCTCAATTTCTGCCATGGTAATCTCACCTTCGCCACGACCTGCGGCAAGATTAGCAATGACCGCAATACTGGCATAGCAAAGCTCCAACTCCCGTGCAAGTACGGCTTCAGGCATACCCGTCATACCAATAATATGGCAACCATCACGTTCTAATCGATCTACTTCAGCGGCAGTTTCCAAACGTGGCCCCTGAGTTACCGCATAAGTGCCAGAACCTTCCAGTGCAACACCCGCTTTATCTGCTGCGGCCAGGATTGCACTGCGTAATTCGGCACAATACGGTTGAGTAAAATCAACGTGTACAACAGGATTGTCACCATCTTCGAAATATGTATTTTCACGACAAAAAGTGTAATCAATGATCTGATCGGGTAATACCAGTGTACCGGGAGCCCACTTTGCAGGAATACCACCTACAGCATTGATAGCGATAATTTTTTCGGCACCCGCTTCTTTCAGGGCCCAGATATTAGCCCGGTAGTTAATTCGATGTGGAGGAATAGTATGGCCTGAGCCATGACGAGGTAAAAATATAATTTC
>JAPHRJ010000151.1 GCA_026196045.1 Gammaproteobacteria bacterium | reverse complement strand
TTTTTTAAACTTGATGACTATCCTTTTCGCCTTACGGCCGACACCCGTTACTTTTTCATGGGTGAAGGGCACGCTCGTGCCACCGCTTATCTAAACTACATCCTTCATGTTCGCGATGGTATTGGTATTGTCATTGGTGAACCGGGAGTCGGAAAATCTACCGTTTTAGAGCATGTACTGGGCGAATTCAAAGATGAGATGGTAGTCGCTCGTATTCAGCAAACCCAGTTAACGACACCGGAATTTCTACGTGCGATGACTATCGAACTGGGGATTAACACAGAGCTAACAGACAAGGCTTCGTTAATTGACAGCATTCAACGTTATATTCGACAGGAACATTTTAGTGGTAAAACGGTACTGCTGGTGGTTGATGAAGCCCACCTGCTCAGGCCCGATGTGCTGGAAGAAATTCGGCTGTTAGCGAGCCAGGAAAAGTTTGGACGTAAATTAATCAATGTCCTGCTCTTTGGTCAGCCGGCCCTGGATCTGATACTCGGTCCGCAATTCAAGGATGCGATGTCGCAACAGGTGCGCCTGAATTGCAAAATCGCTCCACTTTCCGAAGAAGAGATTAAAAACTATATCGAATATCGCCTCTGGATTGCCGGGGGTGAATTTACCGTTCAGTTTCCAGATGAATCTATCCCCTTAATTATGGAATATACGGGAGGCATGCCACGATTAGTCAATATCCTTTGTGACATGACGTTGATTGCGGCCTTCATTCGTAAAATTAAAAATATAGATTTAACCTGCGTACAGGCCGCCATTCTGAAACTGGGATGGCGACCTTATCAGGAACGACTGGTGTTCCCTTCTGCGGGGAGCCTGCCATCTATCAATCCACATATGCAATCATCAACGATTCCAAGACTGATTGTGCGGCGTCACGATCGTGTGATGGCGGAGTATCTATTAAATAAAGATAGAATTGTCATTGGGAGAAATTCCAAACAGGACATCCTGGTGAATGCCGCGCGAGTTAGTCGTTTCCATGCACAGATTGTGAATATGAATGGTTCCTATTTTTTGCAGGACATGAACAGTACAAATGGAACCTTTGTGGATGGCAATGAAGTTTCCTGGCATTCATTAAAGCATGGGGAACAAATTCGGATTGGTAATTTTGAAATGGAATATCAGGATATGAGTCGTGAAAAATTTATCGACGGTCCTGAAGACGTTGAAGTGCTAGAACAGGCAAATGAGTCACAGGAGTTTGAGGCATAAAATGGCTTGTTATCTTCGATAACCATCAGGTTACCATCTGGAGTTTCTGCCAGGTTATCAACACTGTCGAAACCGCTTTGATGGCCTTCTTCGCCAGGCTTGCCGATTTCTACTGGAACATTCACATCAGCCTTGATGAAGTTACGAACTTTCATGCTGTCTAAATCAACAGAGATAACACGACCTTCGTAAAACTCTTTGTTGTCGTTAGGGTCACGTGGACCTTCAGTAACAGCAACGTACAGAGTGTTGTCAATCAGCTCAACATCTTCTGGACGCTGGTAGCTCTGACCACCGGCAACCGTACCCGCTGAACGTGCAGTCATTGGATCGACAGGACCAACCCACTCACCTATTCCAGTGCCATCTGTACCCGTCACTTTAAGAACATACAGAGAACCGGTAGACAGGTTGCCATAAACGTCAGGAACAAACCTGTAAACACCACCAACACAAGGAGTGCTGATTTCACAGCCTGAAGTACGACCGCGATGCTCGTCAACAACATAGACATTGCCATCGGCATCCAGATCAATGCCTTCGTGAGCGAGACGGCCAACCGCTGGGCGATCAGTTATTTCAGCCGCAGACATCATGTCTTCATTCAGAACGATTTCAAAGAAACGACCACCTTCAGTTTCTTTAGCAAATACCAGCGTACCCCATGGCGTCCAGCGTATTCCATCCAGTGCAGTCCAGGAAACGTCCTGAGCCAGAATGCGAGTTTCACCGGTTTCCAGGTCAATAACAGAAACGGCACCACCTTCAGCAATACCACGTACTCCATGAGTACGGTACATGAAGCGACCCGCCATCGGACCTGTTTCGTTGACAACGTTCATGCCATTCCAGTTATCACGACCGCCATCATAGATGTTCAGAGCCGTTTCATCAGAAACAACAGAAAGAACAAGCTAATTTGTTAAAAGAAAGATTTAGTACTTATATTTATCGTAGCTGGAAATTATTGCTTACAAAGAAATGATAGAAGGAGCCATTGGCGGAAAAATAATTTTTAGTAATGTAATTATTAAGGTGTCTCATATGAGATATAACTAAAGTAATAGTCAAAATTAATTTATAGGCTTTAATTATGACTAAAGACATACGTTTATGAAAATAAATAATAGGGACTAAAAAATTATTGATATATATCAATATTTGCCGGGAGTAATTATGAGTAAATTCCCCTGTGACGGATAAGGTTAGTTTTATACCTCCGTTGATCCAGAACGATACCTCTCAGGGGCGTTAAGAACTGTAAAGGACTGAAGAGGTCAATGATTTGAAACAGAAAAGAGGGACTTCTCATGAATTCCAAAAGTAATTATATCAGCTCTATTAATAGAATACGTACGATCTTTTCAGGCCTGTTTGTAACGACATGTGGGATGTTGATTGGTTCACAGGTGATAGCAGGAGAGATTAGTAATACGGCACATGATTTTTCAACGAGCGCCTGGTCTGGTGGGGAAATCTGTATCGTCTGTCATACACCCCATAACGCAGATACCTCAGTTACCACAGCGCCATTATGGAACCATGAAGTGACAACGGCTACATTTACTATGTATAGCAGTCCAACCATGGATGCAACAGGTGATGGAACACCCACAGGGTCATCCAAACTATGTCTTTCTTGTCATGATGGTACGGTTGCCTATGACAGCTTTGGTGGCAATACGGGTGGTACCTTTATGAGTGGTCCAGCAACAGTGGGCGCAAGTGGTAATTTATCTGATGACCATCCTATATCGATTACCTATGATGCAGCATTAGCTACGGCTGATGAAGGTTTGCATGATCCAACAGTAACTTCAGTTACCATCGGTGATCTTGCTGATAAATCACGTACAGGTATGATTTCTGCTCTAATGTTGCCAGACAATAAGGTACAGTGTTCTTCCTGTCATGATGTACACAATAACTTTGTTGCAGCAGGAACCAATGGAGCACCATTCCTTCGTGTGACCAAAACCGGCAGTGCGATCTGTCTGACCTGTCATAATAAGTAGTTTCTTACCACTCTGTAGCTCCCCTGCCCTGCTTGCTATAACCCTGCAGGCAGGGGATCTTTGATCTGGTATAATGATTATTAAAGTTAACGGATGCGCATACAAGTTAGGTGTTAGAAAATGCTGAAAAAGATTTTTGTTGGACTGATTTCAGTATTTGTTTTACTTCAGCTTGGTGGCTGTGCGGGCACACCGTCGACAACAGAAACCAAAGCGCGCTTTTATCCTCCCCTCCCAAATTCACCACGTATTCAACATCTGGTAGATTTTTCATCACCCAGTGACTTATTGAAAGATAATGATGGGTTTAAGTCATTTATCTTTGGCAAAGAAACGAGTGAGGATCATTTAATACAGAAGCCCTATGGTACTGCTGTGCATGATGGCAAGATCTATGTGGTTGATTCTCGTGGTTCAGGTTACGGTATTTTTGATCTTAAGCAGCGACGTACGGATTTTATTCAGGGCTTTGCTGGCGGGCATATGAAAAAACCCATCAACATCACAATTGATACTGATGGTACGAAATATATTACTGACATAGGCCGCGGACAAATATTAGAATTTAATAAAGATAACAAGTTTGTTAAGGCTTACGGAAAATCAGGCGAGTTGAAACCAGTTGATGTATTGGTTGTTGATAATAAGTTATTTGTAACAGATCTGTATAAGCATGAAATAAAAGTCCTTGATAAAAAAACCGGGAATATACTCTATACAATTGGCAAAGCAGGTTCGAAAGATGGCGAGTTGTTCCAGCCAACGAATACCGCATTAGGACCAGATAAAAATTTGTATGTGAGTGATACGGGTAATTTTCGAATACAGCGCTTCACACTGGATGGGAAGTTTGTTCGTACCTATGGGAAGGTTGGAGACAGTCTTGGACATTTTGCCCGCCCTAAAGGCGTAACCGTTGATTCTGAGGGCCATATCTATGTTGTAGATGCCGCATTTGAGAATGTTCAGATTATGAATAGTGACGGCACACCAATGTTGTTCTTTGCCGAGGCAGGGAGTGAACCGGGTAACATAAATTTGCCTACTGATATCAGTATTGACTATAACAATCTGGAGTATTTTCAATCATATGCAGATCCAGATTTTAAGCTCGAATACATTCTTGTTGTTGCAAGCCAGTTTGGTGTAAATAAGGTTTCTGTTTTTGGTTTTGGAAAAATGGAAGGTTTTGACTACAGTATTCTTCAGGATGGAAATCAGGAGAATAAATAGGGAGGCATATAACCAGACATAGTATTTCCTCCAGTATTATTACAGGAGTACCGGTAGGTACACAGAGGTTTATTTTTTAATAAACGCGGTCAGCAGGACATGCGTAGCAGAAAAGTAAAGACAAGCTGAACATGTCGCGTAAAACACCATATACATTATTTACTATTCCCTGCATGAAACACCTCATTCTGGGAGTTATGTGTGTGGCAAGTTTGTATCAACCAGCCTATGCTGCATCAAGAGCCAATGATATTAGCGCCTTTCGACTAACAGAGGTCAGTGGCGATATTGCTGCACGCTATATTCTTGATGAGTATGAGCAAAAGAACTCGGGGGTCCCCCAGAGTTACCAAACCCGACCGACTTATGAAGAGGAAGTCTCTGTCGTTACCCGTAGCTATGTTTATCACCCAAATTTTCTGAACATTGATTTGTCTGGCGGTGTGTTGTTTGTACAGCAGGAGTATGAAACTAATCAGGGAAATACAGATTCATCAGATACGCTCTATAATTTTGCTACGCGATTTAATTTTCTCAGGAGAAAACCTTACCCCTTAACGTTGTTTTATGAACGTAATAACCCGGCCGCAACCACCAGTCTGGCCGGGCGATTTCTTGTGGAAAATACCAATTATGGTGCCATCGCTGCTTTGCATGAGCCTCTGTCCCCCATTGCGCTTACCCTGGAAGTTAACCGGTATACGAGTGAAGGTTCCGGTAGTGGAACTGTGATCGATAATCAGGTTGATAAATCTATTTTACGTGCCTACAAAGCCTATGGTAATGGTAATAGTATTCAGGTATCACAGCTTCTAACGGAGCAAAATTCCAGGAGTGGTAGTAGTGGTCTTCCAATTCAGGAAACAATGATGACGACTAAAACAACAGATATTAGCGCACAAAATATCTTTGGGCCTGGACAGAAACTTCATTTATCCCAATTATTTACTTACACGGATCAAACTAATGAACGGGCTCAAACAATCTCCGATGAGATTAATGATTCACGCTATAATTTTGACCTACGTGCACAACATTCCGAAAAGACACGTTCATTTTATCAATATAGCTGGTTGAAAAATGATCGCAGTGCACTTGATACAGAAACTCAAAATGCAAGTATTGGAGTAGGTCATGAAACCGACGCGGGCCTTGCTGTTGATGTAGACATACATGCAAAGCGAGAAGAGCAGGACGCCAATAATTATATTCGTGATGTTTACGGTAGTCGAGGTTCCCTTAGTTATAGCATGAAAACTGACTGGGGAACGTTACGTATGGGGGCTGGGGTTGTTTATGACGAAACTGATCAGTCCAGTGCCCAGGGTCTGGTATCTGTATATGATGAGTCAGTGATATTAACCGGTACCACACTCGTGGCACTTCTACATGATTTTGTCGTTACTGGCACCGTTACCGTGGAGAATCAGACCCAAACCCAGACCTATGTCGAGAACCTCGATTATGAACTGATTACGGTTGGCTATACAACGGAAATACAGCGTCTTCTCGGTGGTAATATTCCTGATGGTGATACAGTGCTAGTCAGTTATTCTTATCAAACAGGAGGTACACTTCGGTATACAAGCCAGAGTTATAACTATCATATCGGTATGGCGTTGTTTAAATACCTGGATATATACGCCCGCTATCGTGATTTCAATCAGGAAATAAAGGAAGGCGCACCGACAATACCGCTTAATTCGGTCGACAATACGGTTGTCGGAGCCCGAGCGGAATATCCATTTCTCAGCGGCTGGCTGATTGGAGGACAGGCTGAATACGAGGACAATAACGAGACAATTTCCCCTTCAACACGTAACACCTATAATACTTATGTACAAACACAGCTTCCACGTTCAACCCGACTGCGTTTATCGATTTATAAAGAAACTGTAGATAACATAAATTCTAATGAAGATAGCGATATTTCACAGTATCGTTTTCAGCTTAACTCAAGACCCTGGCTACGTACTGTGCTTAGTCTAAGTATTGTAGAAGAAGAGGATACGGGCGGTACTACCATTCGACGTCGTCATTCGCAAAATGTCGCACTTGAATGGAATTTAAGAAAACTAAAATTTTCGCTGCATGGAGAGCATATTGTAGATGAGCAGGGAACGGTAGAACAGGAAAGGACGCTGATTCGAGCACAACTCAGGCGGAGATTTTAATGAATAAAATGCCTTTGTATTCATATATAGTTCTGTGTTGTCTGGTTATGACAATAAGTTCATGTGCTCAGAGGTCAGCCCCTCTACCTATAGCAGAGACCAGCACGGTCTGGCCTGAACCTCCTGCAGCTCCTCGTATTCAGTATTTAAAGAGTTTCTCCAACCCGGAGAATCTGGGAATAACAAAATCATTCTGGCAAAAGATTGTCGAATTTTTCAGTGGTGCTGAGCAAACTCAAATGATTCGTCCGAGTGCTGTGACAGTGGATAGCAATGCGAATCAGATTTATGTTGCTGATCCGGGTGCTAAAGGTATTCATCGCTTTGATCTGAAAAATGGTAGCTATCGTTTGTTACGACGCAAGGATAATCAACCGCTGCCTTCACCTGTTGGATTGGTGTCAGGTGATAATGGTGAAGTGTTTATTACCGATTCTGCTCTTGGTGGCTTATATAAGGCTAATTCTGATTCGAGGTGGGTAATGCCTGTCAGGCTAGATGTTGAACTCAAGCAGCCAACAGGTATTGCCTATGACAAGGTAGAAAAAAAGATTTTTATTGCTGATACATCAGAACATGATATCAAGGTTTTTTCTTTATCGGGGACGTTTCTCAATAAAATAGGTAAACGTGGAAACAAGGAGAAAGAGTTTAATTTTCCGACCATGTTATGGGTTGATGAAAAAAAACAGTTGTATATTACTGACTCACTTAATTTTCGTATTCAGGTGCTGGATCAGAATGGAGATTATATAACACAGTTTGGAAGGCTTGGGGATGCTTCGGGTACATTTTCACGTCCCAGAGGCGTTGCCACTGATCGGTCTGGGCATATTTATGTGGTGGACTCGATGTTTCATAGCTTTCAGATTTTTAATAACAAAGGAAATTTGCTATTACATATAGGACGGCAGGGGCAGGAGCCGGGAGAGTTCTGGTTACCGGGAACTATTTTTATTGCGCCTGATGATACAATTTATATTGCGGATTCGCATAACAAGCGTGTACAGGTGTTTCGTTATATTGGAGGTGCACCGTGAGATTAATTCATTGTGCTGGATTATTAATCTTGATTTTGATGTCAGTGAATGGTGTGCATGCGAGTGTGGCTACCACCCGACATAATCTATCGATATCGGGGCCAGGTACAGTAAAAGCCAGTAGTGAAAGTCAGATCTGTATTTTCTGTCATACTCCTCATAGTGCCTCTGCCTCGGCACCTTTATGGAATCGTCGTGATCCAGGAAGTACCTATATTCCTTATTCCAGCACCACAGCTATTGCCAATCCTGGGCAACCGACAGGAGCTTCAATTCTGTGTTTAAGCTGTCATGATGGAACAATTGCCCTGGGTGAAGTATTAAGCGAGACAACACCGATTAGCATGGCAGGAGGGGTCACAACCATGCCTGCTGGTGCAACAAATCTGGATGTGATTCTTACAGATGATCATCCGATTTCATTTACTTATTCTTCGACTCTTGCCAGCCAGAATGGCGAACTGGTTGATCCTTCAATGCTGACAGGAGTTGTACGCCTGGATGCCAGTGGGCAGTTGCAATGTACCGGCTGCCACAACCCTCACGAGGACACCTATGGTAATTTTCTGGTGATGTCGCCACGGGGCTCAGCATTGTGTTCGACCTGTCATATCAAACAGGGTTGGACACAAACACCACACAATCTTTCCAGTGCGACATGGAATAATCAGTTCCCAGATCCGTGGGCAACGACAGAATGGACAACCGTGGTCGACAATGGTTGTGAAAACTGTCACCAGCCACATTCGGCAGGTAGCAGTACCCGTCTGTTAAAACATGCAGCCGAAGAGAATAACTGTGAGGCTTGCCATAATGGTAATGTAGCTACACAAGATATTATGTCAGTAATTAATCAGGCATCGGCGCATCCACTGGCCATGAGTGATGTCGCTCATGATCCGGCAGAAGCCAACACAGTAAACAATCGCCATGTCGAGTGTGTTGACTGCCATAATCCGCACATGGCACGTTCTGGTGCTGGTGCTGATGCAGTGACTGGAGTTTTAAACGGTGTCAAGGGCGTAGATATTAATGGTACTGATGTACAGCCGATTACCGAGAGCTATCAGTTATGTTTTCGTTGTCATGCGGAGAGCCTGAATAAACCCGCAGCACCCACTCCACGAGTTATTGAGCAGACCAATGTTCGCCTTGAAAATACGCTGACCAATCCTTCGTTCCATCCTGTCGCCGGCCCAGGACGCAATCCCAATGTTCCCAGTCTGATTGCTCCAATGACAACGAGCAGTACAATTGAATGTACCGACTGTCATAACAGCAATACAGGAACAACTGCAGGTGGTACTGGTGCCGATGGTCCCCATGGTTCGGCTTATAATTCTATCCTGATCCGACGTTATGAAACTCTGGACTATACAGCAGAAAGTGCATCGAATTATGCCCTGTGTTATGGCTGCCATGATCGTAACAGTATCCTCAATAATGAAAGTTTTAGCCGGCATGGCAGGCACATTACTCGAGGGGCACCGTGTAATGTGTGTCATGATCCTCATGGCGTCAGTGATACCCAGGGTAATAGTACTAATAATTCCCATTTAATTAATTTTGATACTTCGATTGTTTTTCCCAATAGTTCTGGGGCTCTTCAGTTCATAGATAATGGTACATTTGCAGGTAGCTGTGACCTCAGCTGTCATGGTCATGATCATCGTGATTCCTTTTATCCGAGAGGAGGTGGAGGAGGTGGAGGCGGTGGTTAGTCGCCATTAATATTAGATTGTTTGATAGTCGTGTGTATTAAAAATACCAGGATATATGTTTTGAAAGAAGAAAAAGTCAGTGAATTATTTTATGACAATACATGCTAGCTTATTAGTAATTACCAGTATCATGGTTTTTTATATGGAAGGGTTAATAGCCGCAGAAAATAAGGTAGTAAACCCACACTGGCATGACAATCGTTGTGAAAGTTGTCATGTGAGTAACATTCTAGAAGGTGAAGATCAAAGTGCATTGAAGGAAACAGATCCACGCAAGCTTTGTGAATCCTGTCATAACAATACCGACAGGCATGATTTGCAACATGCTTCTGGAGTTAAGTTATCGGTTGAAATGCAGAAACAGCTTTCCGAATCTTTTCGTAATGCGCTTGATAACGGTGTGGCGACCTGTATTAATTGTCATGATGTCCCTGCTCAGTGTCTGTCGGAACGGAGACATGAACAAAGGCGCAACCCAAAATTTTTACGTGATGGGCCTTATCTCAGTCGCACGGATATTTGTTACCAATGTCATAACAAAACGACGTATACGCGTTTAAATCCACATGATCAAATCACAGAAGATAAAAAGTTGCGAAAGGAAACCTGTGGGCTTTGTCATGATGATAGTAAAGGTTTGTCCGAGGCAAAAAACATCGATGAAGTTGGTTTTAATATAAAAGGTGATCTTTCAAAAATGTGCAATGGTTGTCACCCATGGAAACCACATCCGGGAGGTAATTTTCTATTTAACCGGAACAGGCAGGTTGAGCACCTGGTGGTTCCCTCAGATGTAATGCAGGAACATATGAAGTTAATGGAAAAGCAAAATGGAATTATCCTGCCTCTGGATCCGAATACGGGAAAAGTATTCTGTGCGACCTGTCATAATCCTCACGAAGAAGGTGTTGTGAAATCGGTTGCAGCAAATAAAGGGGCTGACAGTAGTCGGCGATTGCGAGCTAAGGAAATCTGTAACAACTGTCATGAGAAATGAACCGCACAGCCCTAAAGCTAAACAGGAAACCATCGGATCAGTGCTCAATGTGCTGATGGTTAGCATTTTACCTGGTGGCTAAGGATGTAATTTAAATGTTAATGAATATAAGCACTTACGAATGAATATTTCAGGAAAAATAGTGGCTTGGTCTGAGTCTAAGTTGAAAGAGACTGATGCAGATCAAAAATTGCTAAAAAAAATAGCATTATCCTGTGATTCTAATAATAAAATATTTTATTCACCCCCAGGGACAGTTTATGAGTCGCAGGTTTAGTTTCAGGCATTTTATATGGACAGTTCTGGTCATCAGCTTAGTCAGTTCTGGCAATATAAATGCTTCAGAATTCGAAGATGATCAGGGATGCCTGTTGTGCCACAAGTACCCAAAAATGGGCAGAATTACTGAAGATGGAGTTCGACGCTCTTATTATGTCATGCCTCATGTTTTTGGTTCTACGGTACACCGTAATGTCCCCTGTACAGACTGTCATAACTACATCAAAGAACTTCCTCATCGTGAAGTAAAGCAGGGAGTCTCCTGTGATACGGAATGTCACTCGATCAAGAACCCAGCTACAGGTAACCCCTTTAGTCATAAAGCAATTGTTGATAAGTATAATCTCAGTATCCATGGTAGGAACAAAGAGGAAGAAGGCCTGGATGCAGACAAGCCCTATTGTGTTACCTGTCACCATAACCCGGTTTATAACCCGGATGAAGATGGGCCCCCTGCGCAGATTGTTCAGCGCTGTGTCGTTTGCCATGAAGATGAAAAGTTTGTAAAAAACTGGTACAAACATACCAGTCGACGTATTAACGAAGTCAAACGTTCCCCGGAAGAAATCGTTGCGCTATGTACATCCTGTCATGGTGATGAGCAGTTAGTTCAGCGCCACCTGAATGCCGCCAAAGAAGAAGGACGAGATTTAGGTCGTAAGTTTGAGTTTGCGGCAAGATCATATGCCGAGAGTTTTCACGGCAAAGTAACTAAATATGGATTTAACAAAGCGGCTAACTGTCTCGATTGTCATGCGGATTATGATAATTATTATTTAAGCGTACATGAAATACGCCCCTCACGAGATCCTGCATCACCCGTCCACGTCAATCGCAGAGTTGAGACCTGTCAACGTTGTCATCCCAGTGCCAATGAGAATTATGCCTTGATTGATGCACACCCAACGGGTGAGAAGGATGATAATCCATTTCGATATTACGCAGAGAAAATCTATAACTGGGTAGGAAATATTGCTCTGGTTGGCCTTATTGGAATGGCTATGATTGAAACATTTGGTCGTCGCCGTGATGGTGTGGGCTGGCGTATATCTCGAGGATCATCATGGTGGAAACCATCTCGCCGTGGTCGAAATCGCATTCGTAAGAAATAGAACATAAGCAGGATATAATAAGTATGAAACTGACAACTGAGGCACGAAGAGTGCTTGAGTCATCAATGAAAATGAATTCAGTTGATGACAGGGAACGTGATGAAATAGAAAAACTGGTAGCGGCCATGCCAGATGACAGGGTTCTGTTATATAAAAATGTAGTTTCCAATCCGATTGGTGATTTACCTCGTTACTCTATTCATATTCGTATTCAACATATGCTCACGTTTGTTACCTTTCTGACTCTGGCATTTACCGGTCTGCCAATTGCATTCATTGAACATTTCTGGGCAGAACCACTGAACGATATGATTGGTGGCGTGGATATTTCCCGAGTGATCCATCGAACCCTGGCTGCTGTGATGGTTTTTAGTATGCTGTACCACATATTTACCATAACAATGGGACCACTATTCCAGATTCTACGGGGACGGTTTAATTTACAACGTACGATTATTCCTACTTTGAAGGATATTCGTGATTTCAGGCTGGATATGGAGTACTTCGTGGGCAAACGTGAACAACGTCCAGAGATGGATAAGTTCATGTATAAACAAAAGATCCACTATTTTGCCGCCGCATTTGGTAATACGGTGATGGTGGTATCTGGTTCCTCTTTTCTATTTCCAGAGTTCTGGGCGGCGATACTTCCCGCTAGCATGGCAGCAAATTTCCAGGAAATGATGCGTCTTTCGCATCCACATGAAGCCTTGCTAGCCTTGCTAGTGATTGCTTTCTGGCACTGGTATAACGTGCATCTTGCTCCAGGGCGTTTTCCTATGCAATGGACGTTCCTTACCGGAAAGATTACTCGCGAGCATCAAATCGAAGAACATTTTCTCGAGTACCTGCGGAACCTGGTTGAGATTCCAGCAGAGCGAGAATATTTGTTCAAGCTTCTTGCCTCCAGCAAACTGGATGAAAATTATGAAATAGCGGTGTCTCAACTTGCGACTGAGACAACATAGGGAGTATTACTATGATACGACCAATGACACCGTTTCAAAAACTAATTGCCTATAGCAGCCTGTTCCTGGTGCTATGTTGCACGGTATTTGGTTTGTTTGTTATCTGGCTATATCTGACAGAGTATTGAGCTATGCACCAGATCAGTAATGAGTTAATTACCTTTATAGTTTTAACCGTCGTATTTTTTATATTATTTGGTGTGGCATTACTGGTTATTGTCGACCATAAATCAAAAATACCCGGTGCTTTTAGTGATGATCCTTTCAGTATTAGTGGAATGCGACGTGGGCACCCGGTAATTAGTTTTGTTACCACGCTAATTTTGGGGGTGATAATTCTGGCATTATTATTTGAATTGTCAGTAACATTGATTTCCAAGTTTGGACTGTACTCAAAAGAAGAAGAAAAACCAGAGCTATTACAAAAACTAAGTCAGCAAAGAACTAATGAACGAATGCGCCATTTCCATAATGTACCTGAAAAGGACAGGGCCGACATGGGTAAAAAGGCGATTTGTTTTTACTGTCATGGCGATTATCCGCACTCGAAACAACGTATGGTGCGTACATTGTTAAATATGCATACACAGTTTATTGGCTGCATGACCTGCCATATAGATCCCAGAAAAATTTCAGAAAAAGAATATAGATTTGAATGGTTGAATTTTTCCGGCGTTGAAGTGGAAGGTCCACCATTCGGAACCAGTACAAATCCAGATACAGGTTTACTTGTTTCAACCGATGACTATTATTCAAAAATTGTTGTTTATGAAAAAACAGCCAATGAGGGAACCTTGCTGGAAATTCCTGAGACCTCAAAGGAAGCGCAGGATTTTCTTTCTGTCCGCGATAATATCACCGATCAGGAACGCGAAGGTCTGACAAAACACTTTCATTCACAGGTTATGTTCAAGGGACGTTTTTGTTCACGTTGCCATACGGAAGAAAATGAAAGTTATTTACCATTTCGTCAGCTTGGTTTTTCAGAACAACGAATCAGTGATGTCACAAATGTAAATATTATTGGTATTGTTAATAAATATCGGGAATTTTATTTACCCAAACTATTTACCTCCAAATTGTCCCTACCTGATCATGAATTGCTATTAGGCAAGAAAATGCAGGTTTCTGAACCTGATTCAGAGGTGTTAAGGCCACGTGCATGGTGGCGAAAATCACCGGTTCTGTCAGGAGAACAAGACAATGCTGTTGACCAGTAGTCGGGTATGGCAGTCCTTTATTTTACTTTTGTCGTATGCAATCTATCAGTCGAGTATAGCGGCACCTGAGATACCGGTATTAGCCACCAGTCGTATATTGGAGATAGGTATTAAGCTGGATGAGCCTTTATCCATGCCGAGTGATATTGCCATTGATGGAAATAATGTTTATGTCGTCGATGGTGGCAATCATCGTATTGTTGTTTTTGATCGCAAAGGGGAATTTCGTTTTTCTATCGGAAAAAAAGGAACGATAGATGGTCAGTTTAATCGTCCTGTCGGTATTGCTGCACATAAAGGCCGGATCTATATTGCAGACAGTGGTAACCATCGTATCCAGATTTTTGATAAAGAAGGCCGGTTTGTTCGTTCAATTAAGACGGCAGCCGGTGATGTTGCATTGAAACCGATTGATATTGCGATTTCTAAAAATGGCAAAAACTTATATGTATCTGAAAATATTACTCACAAGATACTGAACCTGTCGACCAGGGGTAAGCTATTAGGCGCATGGGGTGGAAAGGGCTTCAATCCTGGTCAGTTTCGTTATCCAGCAACACTGACAGTTCTAGACAATGAGCATGTTGCTGTCGTAGATGTACTTAATACGCGTGTACAGGTTTTTACACCAGAGGGGAAGGTATCTTCGACTGTCGGGGACTGGGGAGTATTGCCGGGGCAACTTTTTCGACCCAAGGGCGTAGCTGTCGATAGTAAACAGAATTTTTATATTTCTGACAGTTATATGAATGTTGTCCAGGCTTTTTCATCGGATGGGCAGTTTTTACATGTTTTAGGTAACACTAACAGTACGCCCAGGATATTTGATACACCAGTCGGTCTTGCTGTTGATAGCAATGATCATCTTTATATTGTTGAGATGTTAAAGAATAAGATCACCGTTCTTGATTTACGGCCATGATTTCAAATCGAGTTTATGCGCAGTTTGCACAACTGATTTTACTATTAGTTGTTTTCCTGTTGATGGCGGATGCAGTCAGTGCGGCACGCATGCCATCAGCGAAGCGTGAGTGTGCTCTGTGCCATATTATGTGGTTAACCGATTTTAAACGTGAAGATGTTATCCCCCTGGTTCCCTATGAACCTAAACCTGTAGAGCCCAGTGGGCGTCAGGATGTGTCATCCACTGAACGAATGTGTTTGTCCTGCCATGATGGGTTTGTACTGGATTCACGTTTCCTGTGGAAAGGAAAAAAGCACGCTCATCCTGTAGGTAACATACCTTCCGATAAAATTATAATTCCAAAGGCGGATGGGAAGAATATGCTTCCGCTCAATGATGACGGCAAAATGTACTGTGGCACCTGTCATTCGGCACATGGTGTTGACTGGTCAACCAAAGACTCTCCGATCTTTATGCGTATACGTACTCGTGATGGTGCGCTGTGCCAGGCCTGTCATAAGTCTCAAACAAAAGGGACTCGACATGGCAACCATCCACTGGGAAAAGAGTTAGACAGTAATTTACCTTACCTTAAAACGACACGTGCGCAGACAAATACTTTTGGAAAGACAACCTGCCAGAGCTGTCATACGCCTCATGCCGCTGGTGATGAAAAGCTATTGATTACATCTAATAAAAATTCTGAATTTTGTGGTAACTGCCATACAAAACGCCATGCAATCGATCTTGCTGATGCCGCGGCGAAAAGGACTCATCCAGTTAATGTGATACCGAAGGATGCAAAGATTGCAGAGCTATTGTTAAAGAGTGGTGGTAAAACTGGAGAAGATGGTGAGTTGATATGTGAGACCTGTCACTCAACTCATGCGGCGAATACCGATAATAGCATACTGGTGGCTAGTAATAAGGAATCACAACTTTGCCGAGCCTGCCATACAAAACAACAGAAAGTTGCCAATAGTAAACACGATATCCGCACAAGTGATGAATTATCGCAAAATATTCGCAATCAGACGGTAGCTGAAGGTGGAGACTGTAGTGCCTGCCATGTTCCCCATGAAGGAAGTGGACCGAAAATGTGGGCACGTTCTGTTGCAGATGAAGAAGAGCCTATGGCCGCATTATGTTTGAGCTGCCATACCGAGGAAGGGATGGCCACTAAACATCAGGTCGGTGAATTTACTCATCCTGTCGGCGTTGAAATAGAACGCCTTGGACAGAATGTAAATTTACCGGCGTATACTCGTGATGGCGTTAAATCTGTTAATGATGGTAAAGGTTTTGTTACCTGCGCCAGTTGTCACGATCCACATCAATGGGATCCAGAACATCCACAGCAGGTAGCTAAATCTGATGAAGAAGGTGATGCCACCAACAGTTTCCTTCGTCAAACCAATGCACAGGATTCCAGTCTTTGTGTGACTTGTCACAAAAAACAGGAAACTATCCTGGGCAGCAAACATGACTTGAGCATAGTTGCTCCTGAATCTGTTAATGCCAATGGGATTACACCAGGTCAGGCCGGTACCTGTGGTTCCTGTCACGCCGTACATAATGGTCTGGGACCACGCATGTGGGTTCGAGATCAGTTACCAGGCAGCCATGTAAATGCTGAGAACTGTATTAGTTGCCACAATAAAGATGGACTGGCGAAAGACAAACCCATTGATAGCAATCATAGTCATCCCGTCGGCGTTTCGATTAAAAAGCTTGGGATTATACCGACCTTTGATAAATGGCTTTCTCGTTTCGCACCAGTACCTGAACTCAATTCAATCATTCCTTTACCTTTATATAATAAAGAAGGGCACGCTTATCGTGATGGTACCCAGGTGGGTTGTGGTACCTGCCATGATCCTCATCGATGGTCTGCAGGTAGCCTGGAAGTCAGCACAGAAAAAGAAGGTGATGCAACTAACAGTTTCCTGCGCATTGCTGAGCAGGGTAATGCCGATCTTTGTATTAACTGTCACAGTGATAAATCGGTTGTAAAATTTTCCAGGCATGGGCTTAAAGAATTAAGGTCGCCTGCGACTGATACAGATACGACGGATTCCAAAGGAACCTGTAGCCAGTGTCATCGACCACATCAAACCAAAGGGGCTTATTTATGGGCGCAGGAAACAGGTACAGGGTCAACTACGGTGCAAAAACTGTGTACCTCCTGTCACCATGAAGATGGCACGGCAAAAGATAAACTAACAGGTAAGCACAGCCACCCGATTGGTATCGATCTGGCTGCCAGGATGATGCCAGATGAAAAACTCCCACTATTTAATAAAGATGATGGAAAGAAATCGCATAATGGTCAGCTTGATTGTGCGACCTGTCATGATCCTCACCAGTGGGATCCCAATGATATGCATGGTCGCAGCGGTATGGCGGCAGACGTAGAGGGAGATGCCAGTAATAGTTTCCTGCGCCTGAGCGCATCCCAGAATGCAGATCTATGTCTCAAATGCCATGGCGATAAAAAGACAGTGTTAAAAACAGATCATGATCTGTCGATAACGGCTCCTCAATCGATGAATATAAGACACCAAACAGCAGAGGAATCGGGTGTTTGCGGCCAGTGCCACAGTACCCATAAAGCCGCCTCTGAGTTCCGACTATGGGCACAGAAAACCTCACCGGGACAGGATCCCAATGAGGAACTTTGTCTAAGTTGTCATACTGAAAACCATGTTGCTGGAAACAAGATCCCTGAGGCCACCTTGCATCCGAGTGATATCCTGGCCTGGAGTGAACCCTTGCGTGCAGCATTACGGCCTGAGCCAGGCATTGCTCTGCCCGTATTTGCTGAAGATGGTCGGCCAGCAAAAACCGGTATTATCAGCTGCCCTACCTGTCACAATGCCCATCAATGGTGGGTCGATCATGAAACTCCTGCCCCGGGAAAAAATACGGAAGGGGATACCAAATCCAGCTTTTTACGTTTGTCAGGGACTGAATTCTTTGTCTGTGCTGATTGTCACGGGGCAGATTCCCTGTTCCGCTACAAGTATTTCCATGCCCCTAAATCCCATGCAAAACATGCATTTGCACGCTAAATAGTATATTCACCTTTAAAATCATAAGTTTGCCAGCAGGCTGAGAAATGGAATTTGTTAAATTTCATTCAAGTTTGCATCCTGCGTGGTCGATAAATTAAGCAAGAAAGATTATTTCGTGACAAAAGCAAAGCGGTCGAAAGATCGTGACGCAAAGTTACCTGCCTATTGCCCCTAAGTATTGTTCCAGGGTTACGGTCGAGGGACTACCGGAGAATGAAAGTGAAAAATTTAAACAAGCTACTACAAACCTTCCTCTGTATTTTCATTAGTACCAGCATTTCCAGTATTTATAGCGTCGCCATGGCCGGTGGATTTGCGGACTCTTTTCGGGATTATATTCTTGCTGAAGAGACAAAGACTGCGAGTGCAGAAATAATTTTGGCAAAAGCAGATCGTTCACAAAAATGTATGCAATGCCATGATGGTAGTAATGCCAAGGCTGTTGCGCTTAAAGGCGCAAATGCACCACTTCAATATGGTCGCCATGGGAATGCAAATCATCCGGTTGGTTTACAGTATGCGAGTTCTGCTTATGAGCAACCAGCCAGTTATGTTGCTCCCAGTAAACTGGACACTCGGATCAAGTTAGAAAATGGATCTGTAACCTGTGTTTCCTGTCATGAAACTAAAACAGGTCGTGAAGAGTTTTTACACACACAGGAAAAACACAGCTCAAGCCAGTCAGTCAGTAGCAACCAGAATGAAGCCTGTAGTTCAACGGGGTTATTGACCGTAGGAAAAAGTCAGACAGGCTTATGTATGTCCTGTCATGTAATGTAAGCGCTACGGGGAATTACTTTCTTTATTTAAGTGCCGCGAGCCACTGCAATGCATCTTTTCGAGTGTTCTTATATTTAGCGGCCTGATTCAGGGCTTCTCGTGCTTCATCACGCTGTTTTGTTTCAAATCGAGTAATACCGAGCAATAGCCAGGTACGCCCTGCGTCATCTTCATCCAGTTTTTTCTTTTTGAGTAAGGCATTCAATACAAGGCTCGCCGCCTTCCAGCGTTGCGCATCCAGATAATGTTGTGACAATCGCAATCCTAATGCAGGCTGCTGAGATATTTTCCATGCCTGTTCCAGTGCGTTGATGGCACGCTTAGTTTCACGAGCCTGGTTCCAGGCATTGGCGGCCAGTTCCCAGTTTTTCCTGGTAGCTTTAATCCGCCTGTTATGGATCTCTTTTTCGATAACAATACCGGCTTTATAGGGCGCATTCTGGTGTGAGTATAGTTGCGCCAGATTTAACAGGTCGCGTTCAGCTTCCAGGTAGTTGCGTAGATAGGCCAGTTCCATGACGGCGAGTGCCTCACTGTAATTCTCACGCATCATTTCAATTCCGGCAAGCTGACGCCAGTAGCGTGGACGTTTTGGAAAAAGCGTGATCATCTCACGTAGTAAAACAGTACACTGCTCATAGTTTTTCAGTTCGTTATAAGCTCCAAGCAGGCTTTGATACCAGTTTTCTTTCGGAGTTTCATTCAGTTCAATGGCTTTACGCATAGGTTCAATCGCATCAGCATAACGTTGCAGTTGCAAATAGGCGCTGCCAAGCATGGCATAAATTTCTGCCCTGGGTATTTTTGCATTTGCTATCCAGACCTGGATTGTTTTAATAGACTCAGTAAATTGATTTTCTGCCAGATAGAGTTGTGCCAGGTTATAACGTCCTCGTTGTTGTACATCATCCGGTAGTTGATTGAGCTTAAGACTGCGTTGCAGGTAAGGAATGGCCTTGTTGTAGGCATCACTGGAGATATACGCATGGGCAAGAGTTTGTAAGATAACCGCCTGTTCGTAGGGATGCTCAGTGGTTTCTTTCAATAATATTTGAAGCTGTGAAACAGCTTTACCGGTGTTTCCGGCTTCGAGTAATTTCTGACTGGCCTGAAGTTGCTGATAGGTTTGTTTGGAGAGTGTTTTAGTTGTTGCTGCAAAGGGGGATGCGGCCGGTACCGATATTAGCACCAGCACCAGTAATATATGAATGATACTGGTTCGATACCCAAGATGGCTAATGAAAATAGTGAGGGGCATGTTATTTATTGTTTAACTTAAAGTTAACCGTTTGTTCAGCACGAGTGGCTACAGGTTTGCCATTCTCAATACGAGGTTTAAATCGCCACTTCATGACGGCGCGTAGAGCGGCATGATCAAAAACACCCTCAGGCCTGGCATCGATCACGACGACATCTTTTACGCGTCCCTGTTCGGTAATTAGAAAGGACACTTTTACCCAGCCTTCAATGCCCTTGCGTGCAGCACGGTAAGGGTATTGTGGTGGCATGCGTGCAATGGCCATAAAATCACGGTCACCACTATTTCTAAATGATCCTATATAGGGACCACCCATATCGAAAGGGACGTTGGGTAATGAAAAGTCTATGTTCGGTGTGTTTAGCTCCGGCTGGGCGATATCCAGAGTTTCCGGCATAGGTGGAGGTTCTTTTTCCGGAGGAGGAGGCTCTTCTGGTTTTTCCCTTTTTCTAACTCGTGTTTCAGTTTTATGTTTGAGCCGTACGAACTCCATTACGGGTCTTGGAGGTGCCTGCAGTACAGCGGCGCTATCCCGCATCACCAATATCTGCATCACCCATAACAGGGTCACAGCGGCAGCAATGCCACCCAGTAGTGAAACGAAAACCCGGGTTAACATGGGGCAGAATTATCTCCCTTCATCGGCGGCAATGGCCACATTAGTGATACCGGCCAGACGAACCTGATCCATCACTTTAACCAGTAACCCGATAGGGGCGGCACGATCACCCTGGATGACAACCTGACTTTCAGGGAACTCTACGCGCAGACGTTCAATCGTGGCACGCACAGCACGAATATCAACAGCTCGGCCATCGATCCAGATCTCACCATTAGGACGAATGGCAATCAGGATGTTGGCGTTGTCCTGACTCTGTGCTGTGTCAGCACTGGGTCGGTTGACTTCAACTCCTGACTCTTTGACGAAGGAGGTGGTGACGACAAAAAAGATAAGCATAATGAACACCACGTCCAGCATGGGCGTGAGATTAATATCGGAGTCGGCACTACTGTTGTCACTATGACGTTTTCGCATGGGTTCTCCTCATGGTGATCACTGGATACTCAGACGATCAGCAAACTGCTCGATGCGTCGACTGACTTTGCGTTGTAGTGCGACACGGAAATAAATACCGGGGAGGGCAACCATCATTCCCGCCATGGTTGGAATGGTGGCCTGTGAGATCCCGGCCGCCATGCCGCGTACATTACCGGTACCGAGTACGGCTATGATATCGAATACGGCCATCATTCCGGTAACGGTTCCCAGTAGTCCGAGCATGGGGCAAAGCGCTACCAGGATGTTGATTAATGGCAGGGTGCGTTTCAGGCGTACACTAGCACCCGCGATCAGGGATTCACGGATGCGCAAGGCATACCAGGAACTGCGGTCGGCTCGTTGGTGCCACTGTGAGATATCGCGTGACATTTGCCTGGGGAAGTCACGACGAAAACGCCAGTAGCATTCAATAATCAGTGTGCCAAGTAACACCGCAGTCAGCCCGATTAGCCAGAGAACCGGACCACCGGTCTCCAGAAATCGCCGCATGCCCTCGATGGTTTCGTACATTCTATGACTGCTCCCGACTCATGGCGACCAGCCCGGCAGATTGTTCATCAAGGATCTGTACCAGAATACGACTGCGGCTGGTGACCAGGGTATGCAGGAACAGCAGGGGAATTGCGACAATCAGGCCGAGTGCGGTGGTGACCAGAGCCTGTGATATACCATTGGCCATCAGTTTGGGATCACCGGTACCGAACAGACTGATCGACTGGAAGGTAATGATCATACCGACAACCGTTCCTAATAGACCTAATAGCGGTGCCACACCGGCGAGCAGTTTTACCAGTCCTTCAGCGCGGGTCAGCCGTGGGGTTTCACGCAGGATGGCTTCGTCGATCAGTAGTTCGAGATGTTTGGGATCGGCATTGCGGTTTTCCTGAGATACCGCAAGGATGCGCCCTAGTGGATTATCATCCGATGGCTGGGAAAGATTTGAAAGTTGCCGCTGGATACGTTTCTCCATTCCAGAAAGATAGATCAAACGATATCCAACCAGTATCAAACCAAAGGCACCCAGGGCCAGAATGACGTAACCAACCAGGCCACCCTGATGCAGACGTTCTGTTGTATTTGGAGTATCAACGAGTAGACCAAGCAACACACCGCGAGTTGGATCCAGTGCCAGCTCGACATACCCTTCCTGCGCCTGATCGAGTTCGGCAGCTGAATTCTGATCCGAAGATGAAGGCTGGCGTGCCAGTACGACAAACCGATGGCTTTGTGGCAGGTAGCGAAGATAACGTTCTCCCTGCAATGCATTGAACAGACCGACCCGGATCACTTCCTGTTTGGCGGCAACACCGTCTGTGTCGATAACGGTGGAGTTAAAGCGTACCACGCGGCCTGACTCGGCGATCTCCTGCTGTATCAACAGCCATAGTCGTTCCAGTTCGGTTATATCCGGTAACTTCTTGCTATCGCCCAGGGTTCGGAACCATTGGGCGCGTTCAGGGTAATGAGCTGAAACCAGAGAATCTCGAATGATTTCGGCGACGTCTTTAGATACCTGGCGGACGGTACCAAACACTTCACCAAATTCACCGGTGCGTTCTTTAAGTTCAGCTTCAAGTTCGGTCAACTGCACTTCGTTGGCCTCGAAAGTTTTTTTCAGTTGCTTACTACGTTGGCGTTCCTGTTTTAGTTGTGCTCTTACTTTTTCCAGTAACTGTTTTTGATTGGCACGAGCAGAGAGAAAAGTCTGTTCACGCTGCTGACGAACTTTGGCATCACGTTGTTGAGAGTCTTCAACCTGACGCAACAGATGATCAAGGTGAGTTGGGTGATCCGCCCAGACTGAAGCCGATAACACCAGTCCCAGGATACTTAAACAAAGTTGACGACTATTCATGGTGCCGTCCTTGTTTTGTTTGCTGCTTGCATCGAAGTATTCAGGTTCGTAGCGGCAGGTATCGGGAGCCGCAGTAGATCGGGAGCAGCCTGATTGCGCGCAATACGTAAACCATTACGAATTGCCATGCCATAATGGGATGGTAATACTTCCCAGCTTTCGTTTTTACTGTTCCACTGTCCGATCTCAAGCCGGTCCAGGGTTTGGTAATAAAGACCAACACGTCCGACCCGTAGAAAATCAACAGTACGTGTATTGTTATCTGTTTGTAATTCATCACGATAGGCTTCAATGGTACGGCCATATTCCATTTCAACCTGATAGGCTTCCAGTACACGACGATATTTTTCACCAATACTGATATCAGAACGATCCATCAGTGAACGTAATTGACTCACTCGAAGCTGACGTTCCTGTGGCAAAAAGGGGTGATCGAGTTGTACAAATGTTTCCATCCACTCCACCATGCGCAGCATCAATGGAACTACTTCCTGTTGCGTTTGTTCCAGATTTTTCATCTGTTGGGCAATGGAGATTTTTTCCTCTTCCTGCGAGGTAATAATGCGCTGTAACTGGTTATTGTAAATAGTAAGTAATTCGAGCTCTCGACTCAGTTTTTGATACTCAGCCAACATGGTCTTTGTTTCATCATCTAGCTTTTCAATTCGATGTTGCAGCCGGGACTCCTGCTGCTGGTTTTTTGTGCGACTGTTGATGGATTGTATCAGTGGATCAGCACTCACCTGAATGGGTGTCTGGCTGATCATACATACCATCGCCAGTAGTGCTGGCAAATTGCGCTGGAGCCTGTTGCGGTTCATGTTTTTTCCTGAGGTATTAAAATTCGAAAAACTGTTGTTAATAATTATTTTGCTAACGGATGTGGCCAGTACCAGACTTTACTTCTTTG
>JAPHRJ010000101.1 GCA_026196045.1 Gammaproteobacteria bacterium | reverse complement strand
TCTGCAGCAAGCACATCACCACTTGCTGCGAAGGTAGCGTTGTACGTTGAGGTCCACAAATCAGCATCAACTGCATCCATAAACAGATCATAACCACCGTTTGCATATTCCCCTGATGCACTGGTAGAAACACTGCCAAGAAGTGAATAATTGACAGAGACGGTTACCGCACCAGTACCACTTGCCTGGTAGATATAACCATTCCAGGATCCTGCCCAGCCTGACTCATATCCAGCATCTGAATTTGTCACAAAAACACTTCCACCACTTTCATTTGTGCTGGAATCGAATCCACCTGTCAGATTTAAATTTGAGTCACTGTAACTGGCAATAGCACTTACCCCATTGATGGTATACGCTGAATCTAATTCAATTGCATCTGAGCCTACCCAGCCTTCTGCATCTGAAGAAAGAGTTTCACCTGTAAATGGATCTGTAAAGGTGGCTAGGCTACCCAGTGGGCCAGTTATCGCAAGTGAATTCCAGTCAATGCTGATATTCATATCACTGGTCGCTGTCGCATGCACCTGAGAACCAGCCAGTAATGCTCCGGCAATAATAACTATTTTCTTCATTTCTACTTCCCCAAATATTTTTATTTTGTATATGATCGATATTAAAAAAGATTACATATTAATTCTTCATCCATATGGGTGAAATTAACAGAAAGCGACTTATTAATAGCTATGTAATTAGACCTATGACATTGGAGCTATATGTAAATATTAAATAGTTACTCAAGTATGAATGTTTAACTTAGATACTTTTTACTTTGAACTATTTTCTCTTGTTCAATAAAAAATGGCACCAAATGACGCCGTTTTTGTACTGTATAAAACGATTATGCTGCTGTTTTACGCCTGGTAAACCCTACCAGGGCAAGCAATCCTGTTCCAAATAGCCAGACAGCTGCAGGTACTGGCACTGCTGAAATTAGGTAAGCATGATAGGTGCCATCAATGTAGCCAATACCGGTAATATCTCCGTTATCATTAATGTCATAAGCTGTTAACCGTTCCCAACCATTGTTGACACAATCAGTTAATACGCACAAATCCAGCATATCAGTACCATCATACAAAAAGGCTGTCCATTCACCATTGGCGAGCTTACTATTTCCGACAACATTGCCATCTATATTGATAGCATTACCACGTGAATCATTACCCCCCAGGGTACCCAGGTTCTGCATGACGCCATCAGAGTAAATATATGCACGGGTCTCGGTATAACCCACTGTATTACTGTAGCCAGTGATCAGACCATTGTTGTTAATACCAGTAGCCCACGAATCAGTGCCACCTAAAGTACCCAGATCATGCATTATGCCTCCAGAATAGAGAAAAGCATGATCACCAGTTCCCGTTGTGTCGCTATAACCTACCACCTGGCCACTATCATTAATGTCACGGCCAAAGGAGCGATCTCCTCCCAAAGTACCCAGATCCTGCATAACACCATTAGAATAACGGAAGGCATGGCTAAAATTATTTGTCGCTATTGATGAATAACCGACTACCTCACCATTATTGTTAATATCATACGCATTCGAAGAATTTCCACCCAGAGTACCCAGATTCTGCATGACACCATTGGAGTAGATAAAAGCACGAAAAGTAGTCGAATTTGTTCCCAGAGGAATACCACTATTATCCCCCGTAATCTGGCCACTATCATTGATACCCTTGCCATATGAAGAAGTGCCACCGAGAACCCCTATGTCCTGCATGCTATTGCCATCATGGAAAAAGGCATGTTGATTGTAGGTACCAGTGACACGGCTATTACCCGTGACTTGACCGAGATTGTTAATACCAAATCCCTGCGAGAAAGTGGTTCCCAGCACACCAAGATCCTTGAGAGCATAGGCGGCCTGTGCTGAATTAATACCCATTGTCACAGTTAAAAGACAGGCAGCCAAACTACCCGATAGAATATTAGGTACTATTAATTTTTGATCTTGTTTATCGCATTTCATTTGTGATTTCCCCTTTTTCTATATTTATTATTTTATTTGATAGCACTATTTAAGTGCGTTTCATTCTAGTCTCTGGCTCAACTAGCCAAAAAGACATAAAACTATTCTGATGACTCATATTGCAGATGATGATATCTTGGACACAATCTAGTTTCTTCACCCAAACGGGTGAAATTGATTAATAACAATAAATAATTAATAAAGATGGACCGTTTAATTCTAGAAAATCAATGCCAGCTGGCATGGACTGAATATGGAGCACCTGAGGGTGAACCAGTTTTCTACTTCCATGGTATGCAAGGCTCTCGTTTAGAACCTTCCCCGGCTGATGCCATTGCCCATGATATGGGGATCCGCCTGATTGCACCTGACCGACCTGGCTATGGTAACTCTGACCCGCACGAAGATTTCAAATTGCTGGATTGGCCTGATGTGATATCACAACTGGCCGATCATCTGAATCTAAATCAATTTTCAATTATTGCGTATTCTGCTGGTGGAGCCTATGCACTGGCCTGTGGAAACAGGATTCCTGCTCGAATAAAACATGTCACATTGCTGAGTGCTACAGCTCCCTTTGATACGGAAGTGATGCAAACACACCTCAATGCTATCTTAATCCACCTATTTGAGTTAGCAACTGTTGATAAGCAAGCCACGGTACAACAGGTATCACAACTCGCGGCTTCTCCTGAAGCTTTACTGGATTCGTTGCTGGCAATGCTTCCTCCCTGCGATAAGGTGATATTTGATCAGGCACATATCCAGGAGCATTATCTAAAAAATATAACTTTAGCATTGAATAAAGGCATCAATGGCATAGTGAATGATTTACGTTGTCTCGGCTTGCCCTGGCAATTTAACCTGCAGGATATTCCTGTCGATGTCGATATCTGGCATGGTCGTGAAGATAATAATATTGGTTTTCCTGTCGCCGAGTATCTGGCCAGGGCACTTCCTGATCCAACGACACATTTTTTTGATAACAAAGGACACTGTTATCTGTTTGAACAATGGAATGATATTTTAGAACACTACAAAAGCTAGGCCGTCTGGACTATGGCAAAGTCATCTAACACCGCTATTTCCCATGAACAAATACAGAATTTAATTTCCAGTATTTATGATGCGGCATTAGACGAAAATCACTGGGAACATGTACTCATTACCCTGGCGACTACATTTAATGCTGAACAGGGTATTATGCGTATGCTCAATCCTGAATCGCTGAATGTATCTCATGTACATACATTAAATAAAGACCCCGCCTGGACCCAGGCCTATATCGATCACTATGTTCAATATGATCCCTGGATTAAGATACTTCTGAATTCAAAAGAAACACGGCTCGAGTGCACCCATCACCTTTTATCAGACAAAGAATATAAAGCACTGGATTATTACTCTGACTTTGTTGCACCTCAGGAAATGCATTATGGCATTGGAGGAACAATTAATATAAAAGATGAAGCATTCTGTTATCTGTCTTTTCAGCGCGGCAAGAAATATCAAGGCTTTGAACAACAATATCTTGATGCATTAAGAGGCCTTGTACCTCATATCCAGAAAGCTGTTCAGATCAATGAAAAAATGCGTCATATCAAGTTTGAAAATACCTTATTGAAAGACACATTGAGCCAGATTAACAACCCATTATTACTGGTCAATAATAATGGGAAGATTTTGTACATTAACTCACTCGCTGAGCAACTTATTAACCAGCAAGCAAATGTCAGCATAGTCAATAATTGTATTTTTATACATTCGCCTGAAGAAAACAAAAAAATACAATATTTAATTCACAAGGCGACATCCTCTGACACGCAAACATCATTTAAACAGGGCGGTTCCCTATGTTATGGTCAACCTGGATCAAATACTTATTTATCCATCATGGTTACACCAATCAATCAGGACAGGGTCAATACTGATACTGGGGATGATGATATTGCTATCATTTTATTCAACACAAACAATCCACAACTGACATTAAACACAGAACTGTTAAGAGGCTTATATAATTTCACACCGGCTGAAGCTCGGTTAGCTGTACAACTATGCCGGGGGTTAACTCTGGATGAGATTTCTGAAAACCTATGTGTCAGTAAAAATACCTTAAAAACTCAGTTACGCTCAAGTTTTAACAAAACGAATACATCAAGACAGGCTGAATTGATAAACCTGATTAATGCCGGACCCGCAAGTATTATTAAAATATAGCCATCACAATAGTCCATCACAGGTTTCCACACTTGCATGATAGAAATATGGTCTGCATTTCCATCAAATACCTAAGGAAGCTCAGATTAATTACCCCGTAATATATTCACCAACAAATGTCCATCTGACGGGTTTAATGAATGACTGACCGAGGTTAAGTGAACCTTGCTCTTACCTTTTAACTGAGGCACTTGATTTAGATCCTGACTGAAAGTTGGTACCAGTTCATCACCAGGCTGTCGAATTATTGAATGGTAGTTGATCGAGGGATGAGGCTGTTGATTTAACCAACCGATAAGTGTGCCAGGTACGGCTGGTGTTAAATCTACAAGTGCACCCTGAGAATGTTTTAAATATTGATAATCGTTACCACCCAAAATATTTTTCAGAAAAGTGATCCCAGGCCCAGGACAAAATGCGGGTTTATCGTGAATAATATCCAGGCCCTGAATTGCCCGGCTCGTACCAAGGTTAGGCGATGCAATCGTTATTAAAGTATCTATTTTCGGTGTATTTGGATTCACCAGCACCAGGCGTGAAACCACTCCACCTGCCGAATGGCCTGCTAGTATTATTTTATCATCGGGATTACGTTTGTTAATAAACAGAAGCTCTGAATATAAATGAGCGGCCTGAATTTGTAACGGTGCCTCAGCTGGCAAATGCACCCGATAGACTTTGTTATTGTTATTTGTTCCATCACCTGGGATATGAAAAATACCCCCTTCTGCTGTGGCCATGACAATTCCTGCATTCGACCAGCCATTCGCCTGTAACACCTGCAAAATACCACTGTGCACCCAGGTATCGGCATTAGCGGCCCAGCCATGTACCAGTACAGCGACATCAGCACGTACGGGTGATAACAACATTGAAAAGAGAAAAATAATCAGGTAAGTGATAACTGACTTTTTCATGATAGTTCTGCCTTATTCTTATTGTTTAGTCTTTATTCTGATAATTTGATTTAGGCCTGATGTAAAAACAAATAGTGAAAGGCACTTAAATTGCCCTTCCCTATTCTACTACCAGTAATCAGTATTGATCGCTCAAATAACGGATCAGGTCACTACTGGTTACGATTCCCTGTAACTCACTACTGCTATTGGTGACAGGAACAGCGTGGAAGTTATTATTAGAGAGGATACCTGCTACTTCACGGACACTATCATTAGTACTCAAAGTGGTCAGTTCCTTACTCATAATATCGTTGATAGTAAACTGCTGATCGATTATAGAATCCACGGTTCGATCATCGGCTCCATTGATAACTACATTCAATTTCATCATATCGGTAAAACTCACCATGCCGACCAGCTTCTTTCCAGAAAGAACCGGAATATGGTGAATATTGCTGTCTACCATTTTATGTCTAATTTCACTCAGTGGTTGACCTTCCTGCACAGCAATGATGTTATTTGACATGACGTTAGTAATTGAATCATTCTTCTTCACAAATAAACCTCTTTATAATTTTAATTAAGTTGAACTTTTCAAGCTACTCCCTATAACTTAAATCAAAATTGATCTGCATCAGGAACACAAGCTGATCTTCATTTGCATTACTTATACGTGATATATTATTCATGCTTATTTATTATTTTTATATATTGAGGAATGATCCAACATTGAATACCTCAAAGATAACAACAATCACTAATTAATGATAAACTTCTCATAATCACTATGTCACATCACCTCGATGAAGTTGGAACAATGTAATTCAAACCTTTAGTAAAACAGTACGGTATCCGATATCATCACGACCTGTAATACTTAAACACAGCTTAATAGATAAATATCAATCATGAACAGTTCACCCTCAAAACTCATCCCTATACGAAGAACCAAAATAATCGCCACCATTGGCCCGGCCTGTAATACACCTGAAATGCTCAAGGCGATGATTGAAGCGGGAATGAACGTTGCCCGGCTTAATCTCTCCCATGGCTCTTATGAAAATCACAGTAAACAGATTTTAACTCTACGTAAGGCTGCTTCAGATCTCGGCCGACATATCGCTATTATGATTGATACTCGAGGTATCGAGATTCGCACAGGTCTGCTGGAAGGTGATACTGCCGAACTCAGCCCCGGCGAGGACTTTAACCTCTACACCGGAAATAAACCTGGCAATGCCGCCGGGGTATCCATCACATACAATAAATTATTTGAAGAAGTTCAGCCGGGAACCCCCATTCTTCTGGATGATGGCGCTATTGAAATGGTAGTTGAACAGGTAGCCAATGGCATAATCAACTGTCGTATTATTCATGGCGGCCGATTGGGTAATTCCAAGAGTGTGAACCTGCCCGAAACACAACTGGCAATGAGTGCCGTGAGTCCGGAAAACCGGGATGATATCGTCAAGGAACTCAGCTTCGCCACAGACAATGACGTTGACTATATTGCGGCTTCATTCGTTCAGACTGCTGAAGATATTCACAAGATGCGTGAAATCCTCATCGAAAAAGACAAGAATATCCCCATCATCGCTAAAATCGAAAACAGGGCCGGTGTGGCAAACATGGAAGAAATCGTTATTGCCGCCGATGGCATTATGGTTGCTCGTGGCGATCTGGGCGTAGAACTTCCACTAGCCGAAGTCCCCACCATACAAAAACATATTATCCGTACCACTGTCAGCAATGGTAAACCCGTCATCACCGCTACTCAGATGCTGGCATCTATGGAATCCAATCCAAAACCAACCCGCGCTGAAGCGAGTGATGTTGCCAATGCGATTCTTGATGGTACATCGGCTGTCATGCTCTCGGGTGAGACCGCGGTAGGAAAATATCCACTAGAAGCACTCAATACCCTGTCTACAATAGCCTTACGTGCCGAGGCCTCATTGAATGAATACGGCTACCTGCAAAAGATCAAACCTCATCCCTCTAACGTAGTCACCGAAGCCATTGGACAGGCCTCAGTCAATATGGCAACAAACCTGAAAGCCGCCGTCATCATTAGTCTGACTGAAACCGGCTTCACCTCACGCCTGATTTCAAAATACCGCCCAGACTGCCCTATCCTCGCAATCACATCCCTGGAATTAGTAGCACGCAAACTAGCGATGAACTGGGGAGTAATACCGGTGCTCTATCAGGGAGAACCCAGTGACGAAGCTCGTATTGAGTTCGCTGTATCCGCCGCCAAACAAATGTTTAATGCAAAGAGCAATGACATCCTGGTTATTACTGCTGGACATCATGAACAAGCAGGCGGGACTGATATGGTTCGGGTTATTACGGTGTAGAAAATGTCTGCTATCGGCGGCGATCTCAACTAGAATCAGACATTAGAATTATTATTAACCTACGTGCTATAACTTTACTGAGAATTCACAATGAACAATGATGCAAATATTACCTGGCATGAGCACAGTGTCTCACGAGAAATGAGAGAAAAGAAAAATGGTCATAAAGGCTGTGTAATCTGGTTCACTGGATTAAGTGGTTCAGGAAAAAGTACAATTGCTAATACGCTGGATCATATGTTTCACAAAGATGGTTTTCAGAGTGTCGTATTGGATGGTGATAACGTTCGTCATGGACTCAATGCAGGTCAAGGGATGTTGAATGATACTCATGGAGAAGAATTCTCAAAACGCTTTGGACTGGGGTTTTCTGCTATAGACCGGGAAGAAAATATTCGCCGCATAGGGGCTGTAGCAGAGATTTTCACTCAAACAGGTGTCATAGCGCTTACTGCATTCATCAGCCCATACCGCATTGACCGGGATAAGGTTCGTAATACTTTAAAGGAAGGTGAGTTTATTGAAGTCTTTGTAGACACACCTATTGAGGTATGTGAACAACGAGATCCCAAGGGGCTTTACAAAAAAGCTCGGGCAGGAGAAATAAAAGGCTTTACCGGTATTGATGATCCTTATGAAGTGCCGCTAGCACCAGAACTTATTCTATTAGCTGCAAAAAAAACACCCGATATACTTGCTGATGAAGTGATTACTTTTTTAAAGAAAAAAGGCATTCTCAGTTAGCTCACAGGTATGACCAACTTAAAAGCTTATGCCAGCAAAGTAAATCATACGGGTGAGTGGTCATACCTAAATTTAAAAGTGAACAAGCAGATGTCTGCTATGTATTGCATAGATCAATTGAACAAATAGCCGGGCACTAACATTCACCCATAATTTACAAACTATCGCTACTAGCTAAAACCAGTCCACCAAAGATAGATTCTGTTTTATTTACTGCAATATAATTCCATGTTCTGAATACCAGGACTGATCAATCTTCCATATCACCTGATTTACATCAGGCTGTTTCAAAATCAGCTCTTTAGCTCGGGTTTGGTGCTTTGCCAGTTCTTTCTGTACTGCAATGATTTCCGGATTATTTGTATCTTTATTTCTCAGATAGGGATAAACAATGTTGATAAATCTCATCACAGATACCTCCGCTGAACGAGGGCTTGTGAGTGTAGCTATCTTATTTTCAAGAGTAAGTACTTTGAACTGGTAGGGATAGTTGCTTAACTGTGGATCTTCTTCAAGAAGATTGTTGAGTTCCCATACACGAGGATTCAGGCTAAATAACCAGGCAATAATCGCGATAGTAACGATTATTGTAAGGACGCGAAGGTAGTTACGGGTGAAACGATCCATAGGTATTTTTTACTCCTATATTGCAATATGATTATTACTGATCGTATAAATGTTTTTACATTTAAAATTCGAAGACAGATTTACTGATACAGACAATTAACTACGAATTCCAATGCCCCTATGCAGCAGGTAAAGACTGAAACTAAAAAGGGTAACCAGGAACAGCACAATGATCGAAAAGGCCGTAACAATATCAATATCTGATACACCTAACATGCCATAACGCATGGCGTTGATCATATACATGATCGGATTGAAATAAGACACCTGTTGCCAGAAACCGGGCAACATATCAATAGAATAGAAAATGCCACCTAAATAGGTTAGTGGTGTTAAAACAAAAGTTGGAATAATAGCAATATCATCAAAGCTATTGGCATAAATAGCATTCACAAAACCCGCCAGTGCAAATAACATGGATGTTAGAACAACAACACAGAGGGTAATGAGGATGTTGTAGCTACCCAGTTCGGTGAAGAATGAGGCAACCAGGGTAACGACACATCCCACCATTAAACCACGCATCAAACCACCCGAAACGAAGCCTAATAATATAAGGTAATTTGGCATGGGTGAGACCAGCATTTCCTCAACATGATGTTGAAACTTGGCCCCATAAAAAGAGGATACAACATTAGCATAGGAGTTATTAATTACCGACATCAGGATAATACCTGGGACGATGTAGTCCATATAACTAAAGCCACTGATGTCGCTGAGCTGTGACCCGATTAGCTCACCAAAGATGACAAAATACAATCCTGTTGTGATCGCGGAAGGTAAAACAGTTTGAATCCAGATGCGGATAAAACGCAAAAACTCTTTAACTACAAGTGTTTTTATAGAAACATACTGTTCACTAAGATTCATATGGTTCCATCCCGAGTTAAACGCATAAATAGCTCTTCCAGGCGATTACTTTTATTGCGCATGCTGGAAACGCAAACATTATGTTTCTCCAGTTCGGTGAATATCTTATTAAGATTTTG
>JAPHRJ010000086.1 GCA_026196045.1 Gammaproteobacteria bacterium | reverse complement strand
TTACCACAAATACGACTGCTGCCATTATCGGCAAGGCTGAACGGCCTGCTGGTATGTGTGTTGTTGTGTGTGGCTGTATGGGTGAATAGCGATCCGTATTTGCTCTCCGACAGGCAATTGAATGCCATAGAAAAGCAATATGGGAATGAAGCCTTGTCACGCATCCGGCAATGGCAGGATCTGCTGGTGATTAGCAAAAACCTGGATAAAGATGAAAAACTGGCGGTGGTAAATAATTTCATTAACCAGATGGAATTTGTCAGTGATGAGTCTCACTGGGGGACTCGCGATTACTGGGCCACGCCAATCGAATTCCTGGCTACGAATGGGGGTGATTGTGAGGACTTCAGTATCGCCAAGTATTACTCGTTGCAGGGACTGGGAATTGAAAAAGAAAAGTTACGGCTAATTTATGCCAAGGCAACTTCCATTGATCAGGCGCACATGGTGCTGGCGTATTATGCAACGCCAAAGTCTGAACCCCTGATTCTTGATAACCTGGACAAGTTGATCAAGCCCGCCTCGCAGCGCCAGGATCTGATTCCATCATACAGTTTCAATGGTGATACTCTATGGGAAGCAAGAAAGTTGAGAGAAGGTGGCATTAAAGTTGGACGTAGTGAGAATATTGGCGTCTGGAAGAAGCTACTGGATAAAATCAGGCTGGGACGTTAATAATTGATAATAACAAGATCAAAAATGGGGAACAAAACATGAGCATCAGAAAACAGTTAATTATTCTGGTCAGCACATTAGTCATGCTTGTCTTTGCCGGTACTTTATTCATTAGTGTAAAAAATACACAGGGGTACTTAAATGAGCAGCTCAAGGTTCATGCACAGGATACAGCAACTTCATTGGGTTTATCCCTGATCCCTGCTTTGCGTGATAATGATCGGGCTAAAGCCGATTCATTAATTAATGCAATTTTTGATCGTGGTTACTATAGTGAAATCCAGTTGCTAAATAATGAGAAAATCTGGATAGATAAAAACATGGATATCTGGACAGAAAATGCACCGGGCTGGTTTATTTCAATGATGCCGCTAGAAGCACCTTCCATGAGTTCTGAGTTAACAGTTGAATGGGTTCCCTCTGCAAAATTAAACGTTACTGTTTATACCGGTCATGCCTATGATGAACTCTGGACCGTAGCTAAACATAATTTTTTCTGGCTAATACTTTTATCCAGTTCAATCTATCTCATTATTTTCTTTGGCCTGAAAAAAATACTTATTCCGCTCGACTTAACTGAAAAACAGGCACTGGCTATCGCTAATCGTGAGTTTATAGTTCAGAAACAACTTCCTAAAACTCGCGAATTACAGAATGTGGTGAAAGCCATGAACCATATGAGCAGTAAAGTGAAAGAGAACTTTACCGAGCAGGTTGATCTAATTAAAAAATACAAGGATATGGCTTATATCGATGCTCTTACAGGAAAAATAAATAAGCGAGGTTTGATAGCAGAAATAGAAAGTTTTGTTTGTAACCAGGAAGAGTTTTTAAACGGTGCTTTTTATATTGTCCACCTGTCCGGGATTGATGAAATTAATAAAACTCAGGGTTATTCAGCTGGAGATAAGATTATTGAAGAAGTGGCAAAATGTATTGATAAGAGCCACATGTCAGCTCACTCAGTCGTATCAGCCCGTATTGCTGGTGCCGACTTCGGTGTCTTATTGAAGAATCCGTATAAGGGTGAAAGTGAGGAAATGATATGTAAAATACTGGAACAGTATTCCTCAAATTATAAACATTCGAAAGATCGACAGATATATATAGGTCTAACTGAATTTAATAGTGAAAAGAATAGTTCATCCTTATTCTCAGAAGCCGATCTGGCACTTAGAGCGGCTCAATCAGTTGGTACGCAGAACTGGTCAAAGTATGAACGAGATGTGAATGAGAAACATACGGTCAGAACAGCCTCTCAATGGCGTGAAGTCATTAAAACCATGATCGAACAGGACGCGATTGAACTGTATATTCAACCTGTCCACTTTTTCTCAGATAATCAATCAGCTTGCTTTGAAGTGTTAGCACGAATCAATGAGTCGGGTAACCTGATTCCTGCAGGCACCTTTATGCCAATGGCTGAACATCATGGTCTCTGTGAGGATATCGATAAGCGGATCATTAAAAAATTATTGCAGCAGCTCCATGTAGAAAAACACAATACCTATGC